>JAUIEL010000190.1 GCA_030428825.1 bacterium | reverse complement strand
GCCGGCGGGCCGATCGAGGTCGGCGAGTACGTCGAGGACGCCATCCTCGATTCGGCCGACTCCATCGACATCCGCAGCGGGATCGCGCACGGCGAGATCGGCGCGGTCTCCTCCCGCGGGGACGTGCGGGCGAAGTACGCGCTGAACGCGCGCATCCAGGCCCAGGGCTCGATCGAGCTCGCGGACAGCGCCTTCCATTCGGCGCTGGTCGCCGGCGACGCCGTCCGCCTCCGACGCGGCAAGGGCGTGCTGGTCGGCGGCACCACGATCGCGGGGAACGCGGTCGAGGTGAACGTCGCCGGTTCGAGACAAGGGGTGCACACCTTCATCCACGTCGGCCACGACTACCGCAGCATCGCGCCGGTCGAGAAGAAGCTGCGCGAACTCGGCCGCGAGATGGCGAACCTGATGGGGCTGATCGGGCGCGACCTCGCCGCGTACGTCCGCGGCGAGAAGCCGCCGCCGGCGAGCAAGGTCGTCCGGAAGCTGCTCCGTCGATGGAGCTCGCTCGACCAGCGCCGCCGACTCCTCTGGAAGCAGCGGGACGAGACGCTGCAGCGCTCGGCCGAACGCCTCTGCGCGAACCCGAGCATCACCGTCCGCGGCACGCTCCACCCGGGCGTCGTGCTCGCCGTCGGGCGCGCCCGCTTGAGGATCGACCACGCGCGCGGCGGCGGACGATACGTCTACTGCCGCGAGACGCGGACGATCGTCGCGGACTGACCGACCTTCCCGTGACGCGCCCGTGACGAGCCCGCGACCGGGTGGGCGATACGGTGGCGACGGCCCCCCACGAGGCTCTTCCCATGCTCCCGTCGAATCGCTCTCTCGTCGCCGCCGTCACCCTCTTCGCTTGGCTCGCCCCGCCCGCCGCGGCGGGAGAGCGGGACCCGCACCGGGCGTGGGCCCTCGGGGAGGCCTGGGGCCGGTCGACCGCGGCCGGGCCGCACGCCGACGCGCCGCCCGACCTCCCGGCGTCGCTCCGGCCGGACGGATGGATCGTGGCCCGGACCGGGCTCCCCTCCGACCCCGCGGAAGAGGCGCTCCTGCTTCGGTACGTCGTCCCGGACGACGCCCCGCGGCCGACGGAGGGCGATCCCGTGCTCGACGGGCGCGAGGAGGTCTGGCGTCGGGCGGGCCCGGCGTCCGACGACGGCGCGCAGGCGGCGTTCGCCCGCGTCGAGGTCGACACGGACCAGGTCCGCATGGCGCGACTCGCCGGCGCCCGGCTGCTGTTCGTGAACGGCGCGCCGTTCCTCGGCGACCCGGAGCGGCGCGGGTACGGGGGCGTGCCGGTCGAGCTGAGGGGAGGGGAGAACGAGTTGCTCGTGGTCGGGATCGAGGAGGACGGGTTCGACCTCGAGCTCTGGTCCCCGCCGACCCGGATCGTGATCGCCGACTGGGACATCGTCCTTCCGCGCGCGACCGAGTGGTCGCCGCCGGGGGCGCTCGCCGACGGCTGGATCGGCGTCCGCCCGCCCCTCTTCAACGCGTCCTCCGACGCCGCGACGGCGATCCACGTCCACTACGAGCAGGCGAGGGAAGGGCGCGAGCCGGGCTGCCCGAGCGAGTGGGCGGACGGTTGGGCGGCGCCGCCGCTCGGGCTGGTCCAGCCCCGAGGGGCGTGGACGTTCACGATGAGCGACGACCCGGCGGCGTGGGCGGCGGACCGGGCCCGGACGTCGCTGGTCGTGTACGAGGAGGACGACCCCGAGGCGGACCGGATCGTCCTCGATCATCCGCTCGGGGAAGACGCCTGGTCGCCCCGCCCGGCGCGGCCGCCGGCCTGGCCCGCGCTCGCGGACGCCCTCCCCGACGTCCTCGTCGTTCCGACCGGCGACGGCGACGCGCTCGCGGCGGCGCGGCTCTGGCAGCAACGGCTCTGGTACCACGCCGACCGCGTCCCGCGCGTCGTCCTCGACCGCGACCTCGACGCGAAACGAACCGCGAAGGCCCACGTCGTCTTCCTCGGGGACGAGCGGACGAACGCCGCCTGGCCGTCCGACCTGCCGCCGCCGGACGACTCGGACCCCGACACCGTCCGGATCGTCCCCCGCCACGACGGAACGCGCCACGGAACGATCCGCGCCTCGACTCCGGCCGCGCTCCGCCTCCTGGCCGCGTTCGATCCGTTCCGAGACGGGATCCCGGACGACCCGACCGTGATTCTCTCCGTCGACGCCGCCGGTCGCCTCCGCTAGGAGCCTGCGCGTCCGGGTGGGCCGCGGGTCAGGGGTGACCGGGCGGCCGGGCAACCGGGGGGCGGGCAACCGGGGACCGGGGACCGACCGCGCGCCGTCCCGGTGCCCGAGACCCGCTCCCCGGCTTTCCGTGAACCCGGCTTTCCGCGACCCGGTCTTCCTCTCCCCCTCCCGCTCCCCGGTGTCCGGCGCCCGAACTCGAGAACGAGGCGCTCGAGCGAATCGCGCGGACCGCGCCCTCCCCCCCCCCACCGGACCGACCGACCCGACCCCGACCCTCCCCCTCCGCGCCAGCGCCCCCCGGTCCCCAGCCCCCAGCCCCTCCTCACCTCCCCCCGCCGACGTACCCCATCTCCTCCATCAGCCTCCGCGCCTCGTCGTCCGCCGCGACCCGCGCCGCGTCCCGCCCCGCGAGGCAGTCCCGACGCCAGGCGCGCAGCTCCTCCAACAACCGATCCTTGATCGCCGGCTCGGCCGACGCGCGGTCGACCCGCTCGCCGGGGTCGGTCACGAGGTGGTACAGCGCGACGTGGCCGGACGCGGGGGCGTGGATCAGCTTCCAGCCGTTCTTCAGGACGGAGAGGAGCTCGACCAGCTCCCCGCTCCCCGCCGGGTCGGCCGCCTTGTCGGCGTGCCCGAAGACGGCGTCGGGGAGACGCTCGCCGAGGAGGTCCGGACCGAGCGCGTCGTCGTCCGCGCCGTCGAGACCGACGCGCCGCGCGAGCGTCCGGAGGAGGCCGCGGATCTCGACCGGCGTGTCGACGACGCGGGGCTCGAGCGCCGACCGCCCGAAGCCGACGACGACGAGCGGCACGCGGACCGACTCGTCGAACAGGTGGAAGCCGTGATCGATCAGGCCGTGCTCGTAGAACTCCTCGCCGTGGTCGGACGTGAAGACGAGGAGGAGGTCGTCGGTCACGCCGCGCGCCTCGAGCGCCTCCATCCACTCGCCGAACGCGGCGTCGAACGAGGCGATCTCCGCGTCGTACAGCGTCCGGCGGAGCGCCATCCACTCGCGGACCGCCGCCTCGTCGAGGTTCCCCGCCGCGTGGCTCTCGGCGACGCGACGGGCGAGCGCCTCCTCCGCCGCCGGGTCGACGTCCGGGAGGAAATCGGGCGGCGGGAGGTACGGCGAATGCGGGTCGAACGCGTGCACGTACGCGAACCGGGCCAGCCCCTCCGTGTCGTCGAGCCACGCGAGGACGCGGTCGTTCAACGCCCGCGCGCGCGCGTACGGGACGTGCACGAACGTCTCGAACCCCTGGTCGAACCGGTCGACCGCGCCGATCAGGAGGTTCGTGACGAACGCGCCGGTGGCGTAGCCGCCGCGCCGGAACCGCTCGGCGAGCGTGTCGTGCGCGTCGACCAGCACGTACCCCTCGGCGTCGTGGACCCCGTGCGCGTGCGGGTAGAGCCCGGTGAAGAGGGTCGCGATCGTCGGCCAGGTCCACGGCGTGACCGTCCGCGCGTCGGTGAACCGGACCCCGCGCGCGGCGACGCGGTCGAGGTGCGGCGTCCGGCCGCCCGCCGCCCCGTCGGCGCGGAGCGTGTCGACGAGCAAGACGATCACCGTCGGTCCCTCGTCCGCCGTCCGGCGCGGCACCCGGCGCTCGCGCACGACCCGCGCCTCGGCGAACCCGCCGACGTCGTGCGCCGGGTCGGCCAGCGGCTCGGTCACGAGGTCGAGCGCGACGTCCTCCCCCGCGAACCGCCCGAGATCGACCTCCGCGTCGAACCAACCTCGGTCGGCCGGGACGCGCGGCGCGGCGAGCGTCCGCTCGAAGACGCGCTCGCCGCCGACGTCGACCGCGAACCGCATCCCGTCCCCCGCGTGCTTCCACCCCGCCTCGGTGTCCATCCCGTACGAGAACGCGAGGACCGCTCCCGCCGGCGGCCGGACCGCGTACCGGACGCGCGCCGGCGCCGCGGCCCGGACGGAGACGCGCGCCCCGCCGGCCCCGGCCACCCCGACCGCGGCGTCGAGCTTCGTCCGGGTGACCGGCGTCGCCTCGACCTGTTCCACGACCTCCGCCGCGCCGAGCCCGCCGACGAGGTCGAGGACGAGGTCGTCGACCCGGACCGTCCGCTCCTCCTCGGTCGCCGGTCTCCCGTCGCTCTCGAGCCGCGGCGAGAAGAACCCGGGCCACGCCGCCGCCGCGCCGTCGGCCGTCGCGGTCGAGAACGTCAGCGAACGGACCGTCGCCTCCTCCCCCGGCAACGTCACCTCGACCGGCGCCACGAGCCGCGGCGCCGGCAGATCGCCCGGGCGGACCGTCCGCCGGAACACCTCCTCCTCGGGACCGCCGTCCCGCCCCGCCGCGACCGTGAACGTCACCGGGACGTCGGTCGCCCGGTCGGCCGGCCAGGTGACGCCGATCCCGAACGTCAGCCGCGCCGCGCCCCGCGTCGGCAGGCGCTTCCAGGCGAGGGTCGTCCCCGCCGGGACGGTCAGGACCGCGATCCGGTCGCGCGGGTCGTCCGGGGAGATCGTCGGGATCGGGCGGAGCGCGTACGGCGAGCCGTCGGGGATCTCGGCCCGGTCGAGCGTCGCCACGAGGTCGTGGACCCGGTCGACGACGCGGGGCGGCGGCTCGGCGCGCCGGCACGCGCCGAGGATCGCCGTCGCCGCCACCGCCGCCGCGAAGGTCTTCCGGTCCATCCGGGTCAAGCTACCAGACGCTCCCGGGGCGCCCGAACCGCGTCGCGTCCCTTACACTCTCGCGATGCTCCGCCCGCCGCTCCCGCTCGCGCTCCTCCTCCTCGCGGCGACGACCTGCTCGAAGGGTCCGCCGCCGACGCGGGACGTCGACGTCCTCCTCTGCGTGATCGACACCCTCCGCGCCGACCGCCTCGGCTGCTACGGGTACGACCGCGCCACCAGCCCGACGATCGACGCGCTCGCCGCCCGGGGAGTCCGCGCCGCCGACTGCACCGCCCAGTCGTCGTGGACCGGCCCGTCGATGGTCTCGATGATGCTGTCGCGCCACGTCGCCGACGACTTCGTCCGGATTCCCGGCCTGCCGACGCTGGCGGAGCGGCTGAAGGCGCTCGGGTGGAGCACGGCCGCCATCCAGTCGAACGTCCTCCTCGAGCCGGGGAGCGAGTTCGAGCGCGGGTTCGACGAGTACGAGATGGAGCCGGATCCGGACGTCTACCGCGCCCTCGTCGGACGGAAGGTCGACCGCCCGCGGTTCGTCTATCTCCACCTGACGAACCCGCACGACCCGTACGACCCGGCGGCCGCGTACGACGTCTTCCCGCCCCGGCCGGTCGAGCCGTCGCTCCTCGAGGGGTTCCGCGACGTGATCGCCGCCGCGCACCCGGACCGTCCGAAGGCGTGGGCGAAGCGGGCGGCGCTCGAGGCGTCGAACGTCGTCGCGACCGAGCGCGCGAAGTACGACGGCGAGGTGCGGATGGCGGACGCGATCCTCGCCACCACCCTCGAGATGCTCCCCCGGCCCGAGAAGACGATCGTGATCGTCGCCGCCGACCACGGCGAGTGCCTGTACGAACACCGCGAGGCGCGCGGCGCGGTCCGCCCGGAGGACGAGGGGAACCCGCTCGTGGTCTACAAGCGGACCCACAACACGCTCCTCACGCAGGAGCTCGTCCACGTCCCGCTGATCCTCGCCGGGCCGGGAGTCCCGGCCGGGGTCGTGCTCGACGCGCCGGTCGAGAACGTCGACCTCGTCCCGACGCTCCTCGAGCTGATCGGCGCCCCACCGTCGCCCGACGACGACGGCGCGTCGCTCGTCCCCGCGTTCGCGGACCCGGCGGGCGCGCGGGGAAAGGACTTCGTCTTCTCGAACACGACGACGTTCTCGGCCGTCCGCGCGCGGGGCGGGGCGAAGCTCGTCGTCCCGTGGGCCGAGGACGGGCCGGACCGGCCGGTTCTGTTCGACCTCGCGAACGACCCGCACGAGCGTGCCCCCCGCCCGACGACCGGCGACGACGCGGTCGCGCTCCGGCGTGTCCTCGACCGCTTCCGGGCCGAGGCGCTGAAGGCGGACGCGGCGGAGGACGTGATCGACGAGGCGGTGCGGCGCCGCATGGAAGAGCTCGGGTACCTCGGCCGATGACCGGACGTCCCCGCCGGCTCCCCCTCGCGCTCCTCGTCGCGCTCCCGCTCCTCGGCTGCCCCGCCGGCGCGCCCGGCCCGGCGCTGATCCGCGTGACCGAGCGGCTCGACGACGCGACGATCGAGTCGGCGGTCGACCTCGCGGCGACGGAGGAGGAGCTCGCGCGCGACGTCGAGGTCGTCCTCGACGCGCCCGCCGCGATCCGGCACGACGGCGACTGGATCGCGCCGCTCCTGCTCGAGTCGGCCGGCGCCCCCCGCGCACTCGCGCTCGCCGCCGCCCGCGTCACCCCGGCGCGGCTGCACCGGATCGTCGTCGACGTCGGGCGCGCGCTCGCGGAGGACGAGCGGCTGTTCGTCCTCGAGCTCCCCGGCCCCGCGACGCCCGACGAGCTGCGGGACCCGACCTTCGCCGAGACGACGCTCCGGAACCACCGGACGTTCCTCCGCGCGGTGCCGACCGACGCGGACGGGCGCGGCGAGGTCCGCTGGGTGGCCGATGACGACGCGCGCGGGCTGCTGGTCGGCGCCGTCCTCGCGGACGCGACCGAGGTGACGACGAGGGTCGAGCGGCACTCGGAACGGGCGGGGTGGCTCCTCTCGCTCGAGGCGCCGGCCGGCGCGCGGTCTCCGTACCGGCGCCGGGCGACGGTCGGCCGCGTGACGCACGACGCCGTCGTCCTCGGCGCGCCGGCGACGCTCCGCCTCCCGCTCCGCCTCCCGGCCGGGGCGCCGGTCTTCACGGCCGAGGTCGGGATGCCGTTCCCCGACCGGAACCCGCGGGTCGCGGTCGAGGTGGAGGTGACGGCCGGCGACGACCGCACGGCCGTTCGCGTCGCGCTCGACGCGCGGACGCCCCGCTGGAGCGGGATCGATCTCGATCTCCGGGCGTTCGCGGGGCGGGACGTCCTCCTGACGATGCACGCGCGGCCGATCGGCGGCGAGGGGCAGCTCGTCGCGTTCGGGGCGCCGCTCGTCGAGGCGCGGGACGACGCGGACGCGCGACCCGACGTGGTCGTGGTGTCGCTCGACACGGTGCGGGCGGACCGGCTCTCGGCGTACGGGTTCGAGCGGACGACGTCGCCGACGCTCGAGGCGATGGCGAGGGACGGAGTGCTCTTCGAGCGGGCGTACACCACCGCGCCGTGGACCCTCCCGTCGCACGTGTCGCTCTCCTCCGGCGAGCTCCCGGACCGGCACGGCGTCCACGGGTCGAAGAGCCGCGTCCACGCCACGACGCCGTGGCTCCCCGAGGCGCTCGCGGGGGCGGGGTACGTCACCGTCGCCTGGACCGGCGGCGGGTACGTGAACCCGGCGTTCGGGTTCGCGCGCGGGTTCGACCGGTACGGGATCGTCGACCCCGCGTTCCCGCCGGAGGGGTGGGCGGCGCGGCGGAACGACCCCCGCGACCGGGCGAACGCCGCCAAGGCGGCGGCGTCGCGCGCGTCGCTCCTCGAGCGCCTGGCGAAGCCGCGGCGGGCGCCGCTGTTCGCGTTCGTCCACACGTACGTCGCGCACGACTACGCGGCGGCGCCGGACGACCTGGAGGCGGTCGGCGCCGAGGCGGGCGACGTGCCGCGGCTGATCGCGGACTTCTCGCCGACGAAGGCGAGCCGCGACGCCGCGACGCTGTCGCCGGAGCGGAAGGAAGAGATCCGCCGCCGGTACGACGCGACGCTCCGCGCCGCCGACCGGCTGGTGGCGGACGTCCTCGCCGCGCTCGAACGCGCGGGCCGGCTCGAGCGCGCGATCGTCGTCGTCCTCTCCGACCACGGCGAGGAGCTGTTCGAGCGCGGCGACCTCGGCCACGGCCAGTCGGTCCACGAGGAGCAGGTCCGCGTCCCGCTCCTGATTCGCGCCCCGGGCGTGGCGCCGGCCCGCGTGGCCGAGGTCGTCTCGCTCGTCGACGTCGCGCCGACCGTCCGCGCGATGGTCGGCCTCGACCCGTCCCCGCGCGACGGCCGCGACCTCGCGCCGCTCCTCGCCGGCACGTCGGTCCCGTTCCAGCCCGCGATCGCCCGCGGCACCCGCCGCGACCGCGTCTTCCGCGCCGTCGTCGGCCCGACCCTGAAGCTCGTCCGCGACGACACGCCGGGGAGCGCGCCGGAGCGCGCGCTCTTCGACCTCGCCGCCGACCCCGGCGAGCGCGTCGACGTCTCCCCCGCCCGATCCGACGACGCGGCCCGTCTCGAACGCGTCCTCGTGAAGACCGTCGACCGCGTCCGCGCCCTCGGCCCCGCCGGCGGCGAGGCGACGCTCTCGACCGACGTCGTCGAGGATCTCGAGGCGCTCGGGTACCTCGGGGGGGAGTGAGGAGGGGGGAGCCGATCGGCCCGTGGTATCCTCGGACCGGAAGACTCGAATCGAACGAAGGGGTCCCGATGAACCGACGCCGGCTCGCCGCAACTCTCTCTCTCTCTCCGCACTTCCGTTCCTGAGCCCGTCCGCCGACGGGCAGACCGCGCCGCCGCCGCCCGGCCCTGGGATCTACTATGTGAACGTCGGCCACCCGAATGCCGCCGACCTTCCGGCGAACGGGACGCTCTTCACGACGCCATGGAAGAGCATTCACTACGCCTGCGCCCAGGTCCCGGCCAACGCGAAAATCTACATCTCCTACGGGACATACCGGCCGGTGTCGGCCGGCGGATTCGAGGCGACGTTTCCGATCGTCGTGAACCAGAACGGGGTGAAGCTGATCGGACTGCCCGACGCCCAAGGGAACCTGCCCGTGCTGACCGCGAACGGCGTTCCGTCGCCGTTTCCGCTCGACACGTCGGTCGTCTTGTTCCAGGGTCCGGGGCCCGGGCTGCAGACGAACAACGCGTTTCGCTGGTTGGAGATCGACAACACCTTCTACCAGCACCATTCCTCGGATCAGTTGCGCTGTCTCACGGCCAATGGAGTCGACCGAATCGACATTTCCGATTGCCGGTTCACAGAGGGGTATTGGGGAGTATGGGTCGAGAACCCCTCATCGACGCTGCCCGCGACGATCACGATTCAGCGCTGTGAAGCGAGCGGATTCGGTCCGTACAACCAAGTGGGGAACGACGTCGGCCACGCCGCGATCGTCATCAACGGAAAGGCAGTGACCCACGCGACGATCAACGACTGCTTGATCTTCGGAAACCACGATGGAATCGAGGGAGGGAAGTCCGGGAATCTGAGCGCGATGCTCACCATCACTGCCTGCGAAGTCTTCGACAACGAGAACGGAATCGAGGCGTTCGACAACGCGCTGACCGTCACGAACTGCCACGTACACGACAACTTCGCACAGCCCCCGCCCGGAGGACTCGCCCCCCAGATGACCACCGGGATCGCGCTTCGTGGCTCAGGATCGCTTCTCCTTCGAAACAACGTGATCGAGCGAAACGCGGCCGGCGTGCTCATCGCGGGCAACACGACCGGCCCAGGTCCGTACGACCTGGGGACGCTCGCGTCACCCGGCCGGAACACGATCCAATCGGTGACCAACGCCAACCCAGATCCGAACGCTCGAACAGGCGTCGCCGTCTCTCAATTGGGAGCGTCGGTGAGTGCGATCGGGAACACCTGGGTGCCTCTGCGCCAAGGAGCCGACAGCGGCGGCTCGTACTCCACCTTCGTCGTTCCCAGTTGCAGTTCGGCTCCGTGCGGCATCCCGAACGCGCCAACGTGCACGACCGGATACGCCGGGAACAACCCTTCTGCGTGTTCGGCGTTCGATGTGGTCGCGCAGTTTCCCATCAACGAGCACGCCAACTGGGCACTGGGACAGAACGCGACCATCGTCGTGAAATGATGTCGTGCAGAATCGCCATCGTGGGGTTCGTGGCCTCGACTTGGGCGGTACTCCAGTCGACGGCCGGAACGCCGTTCGAGTCGCTGACGTTGAAGCCCGCGAATCTCCCCGCGTTCGCTTTCTTCGGAAGCGGGGCCCCACCGCCGGTCGCAGACCTCGACCAGGACGGGTGGCCCGATCTGGTCACCTTCGCGGTCGGAGTCTCCTGGCCCGACGGTCACAGCGGAGCCGGATACGCCGCCTACGGGCCGCACTTCACGAAGTTCGCCAAGTTCGGCGACTGGGTCGACGAGGACGACCTCGCTCAGGGCCTCGCGGCGGCGGACTTCGATGGCGATGGACACGTCGACATCGCATTCGGTTCGTTTCTCGCCAAAGTCCAAGGTGC
>JAUIEL010000189.1 GCA_030428825.1 bacterium | reverse complement strand
CGCGGGGAGGGAGGCGATCGAGGAGCGCCGCCGCGTCGACGTCGGCGCCGAGCCAACGGCGGAGGAGCTTCTCCTGCTGCGGGCGGGCCAGCGGGAGGATCTTCGCCTCGTCGAAGCCGTCCCCCATCGGTTCGTAGCCGGCCTCCCGGCTGGTCACGACGATCGGGCACCGGCCGAGCTCGCCGGCGAGCGAGCGGAGGCGATGCCGAACGCGCACGCGCCCCGCCTTGTCGACCTCGTCGAGCCCGTCGAACAGGAGCCAGACGTTGCCGTCCTTCGCGAGCTTGTGCAGCCGCGTCGCGAGGCCGTCGGCGTTCACCTCGATGCGCGACGCCCGCAGCTCCTGCTCGGCGAGCGCGAACGGGTGGACGTCGCCGGCGGCGAACGCCCCGAGATGGACGAGGACGGGGACCGGCCCGTCGTCCGCCGCGCCGAGTTCGTACGCCAGGCGCCGGAGCCCCGTCGACTTCCCCGCCCCCGGGTCGCCGAGGACCACGAGACGGGCGGGACCGTCACCCTTCGACTCTTCCTCGACGAGCTGCTGGAGCGTCCACGCCGATCGATGCTCCCGATTCTCGAGGAGCTCCTTCGCTCGCCCGACGATCTCCTCCGGCGGGCCGCCCTCCCCGTCGCCGCCTCGCCGCCGCGTGAGCCGCAGCTCGACGTAGACGTCGAGGAGCCCCTTCCCCCCGAAAAACGGGAGCGGCGCGCCGTGGACGTCCCGCACGTGCAGTCGGTACGCGGCGGCGACGTCCGCCTTCGTCGACGCGGGCTTCCCGATGGCCCGTACGAGCGGCTCGAGCGTCTTCAGGCTGTCGAACGCCTTCGCCCGGTGCGCGACGTCGACGACCTTCCGCGCCCGCACGTGCTGCAGCACGTCGACCGGGATGCGGTGCGCCTCCGCGAACCCCGCCACGACCGCCGCCGCCGCGTTCTCCTGCCCGTCTCGCCGATCCCGCTCGGAGTGGAACGGCGCCACGAGCCAGACGACCCGGCCGACCCCGCGGAGCTGCTCGGGGAGGTCCTTCAGCGTCCACCCCTCGCTCGGGAGGGTGCGCCAGTCCGGCTTCAGCTCGCGCGCCGTCTCGACCATTGCCTGCCCCTCCCCCTCGTTCGGGCAGAGGAGGAGGACGTCCTCTCCGCGCTCGGGATCGGTCGGGATCGGCAGCCCTTCCGCCGACGCGAGGAGCGTGCGCATGTCGTCGAGCGAGCGGCCCCGGTCGATCAGGTGGCTCGTGAACGGCGGCCGACCGACCCATCCCGGAAGCCGCTCGCCGGCCCACGCCAGCCGCACCGGCTTGCCGAGGCCGAGCGCGAACCCGATCTCGTACCCGACGTTCGCGTTCGGGAGGTCGACGAGGGCGAGCACGAACGTCGCGTCGTTCAGCCCCTTCTCGACGACGTCGCGCCAGATCTCCCCGACCGCGGTGGAGTACCCGGGGACGAAGACCGACTCGAGAGGCTTGGGCGCGCGCGTCGAAAGGAACTCGACGGACGACCGCACCCCCTCGGTCTCGAAGTCCCAGATCACGAACGCCCGCCGCCCCGCGGCCGGCCCTGGATCCATGACGTCGTCCTCTTCCTCGGCCATCGTCTCCCCGTGTTCGCTCTCCCTCGGCGCGCCTCGAATCGTAGGGAGCCGCAACGGACGCGCAACCTCCCCGCCCGTGCCACACCGTGCGTGCCGGTCCCGTGCGCACGATCGTCGGACCCGCGCTCGGACTCCATCGATCCCGCCGAGAGACCGCCTCTCGCCCCCTTCGCGGTCGCCGTGCGCCGCCGACGTCGCCTCCTCGTGTCACCGCCCTCCTTCCGCGCGCGTCTCTCCTCCGATGCCGAACACCCCCCACGACCGGTTCGCGCGCCGGGCGTTCGCCGACCTCGAGGTCGCGCGGGCCCACTTCCGCGCGTTCCTCCCGCGTGCGCTCGTCGAGCGGATCGACCTCGCCCGGCTCCGCCGCGAAGCGGACGTCCACGTCGACGAGCGGATGCGCGAGCGGCGCTCCGACCTCCTCTTCTCGACGCCGGTGCACGGTGGCGACGCGCCGCTCCTCGTCCACCTCCTGTTCGAGCACAAGAGCACGCCCGACCGCTGGCTCCCCCACGACCTCTCCCGGAGCGCGGTCCGGATCCACGAGGGCTGGAGGGGCCGCCACCGCCGCGCGCGCGAGCTGCCGTGGATCGTCCCCGTCGTCCTGTACGCCGGCGCCCGGCCGTTCCGCACGCCGCGCCGTCTCTCCGCCCTCTGCGGACCGCGAGACCTCGCCGACGCCGCGGCGCCCTTCGCCCCGGAGATCGGCTACCACCTGACCGACCTCTCGGCGATCGACGACGACCTCCTCCGCGCCCGGGTCGGCGACGCCGCGTTCGCCGCGCTCGCCCACCTCGCCCTGAAGCACGCCCGCGCCGACGACCTGTTCGACCGGATCGTCCGGTGGGCCGACCTCGTCCGGGCCCTCCTCCGCTCGCCGACCGGCCTCGCCGCGATCGAGGCCCTGTTATCGTATGGGTTCGAGGTGAGCGGCGAGGACGCCGGCGAACGCTTCGACGAGAAGCTCGCCCCGGTGCTCGACGCTCCGGAACGGGAGACGATGAGGACGACCATGAGAACCTTCGCCGAAGCGAGACGAGAGGAAGGGCGTGAGGTGGGCCGCCGACACGAGGCCGCCGACAACCTGCTCCGTCTGATGCAGCGTCGCTTCGGCGACGTCCCGCACGACGTCGCGGCGCGGATCGAAGCCGCCCCGCTCGACGACCTCCACCGCTGGCTCGACCGGCTCCTCGACGCCGGGCGGCTGGAGGACGTCGTCTCCTGACCGCTCGGCTCTCGCCGGTTCGCTACGCTCGTCCTCCCCGCTCCGGAGGACTCCGATGACCGCTCTCCCGCTGCTGCTCACGCTCTTCGCCGCGCCGCCCGACGGCGACGAGAGGTCCGCCGCGCCGCTCCCGACCGTCGCCGAGGCGACCGCGGAGTGCGAGACGCGGGCCGGACTCCTCGACCTGCGCGTCGACAAAGACCGCGCCCGACTCCTCGCCGTCCTTCCGCCGCCGGACGGCGACGGGGTCGCGGGTCGATTCCTGTACGTCACCGGCCTCGCGAGCGGGCTCGGGTCGAACCCGATCGGGCTCGACCGCGGGCGGCTCGGCCCGAGCCGCGTCGTCCGGTTCGTCCGGGTCGGGCGGAAGCTGCTCGTCGAACAGGAGAACCTGAAGTTCCGCGCCTCATCGGAGGTCGCGGACGAGCGGCGCGCCGTCGTCGAGTCGTTCGCGCCGTCGGTCCTCTGGGCGGGCGACGTCGTCGGGCGCGATCCGGACGGGACGTTCGCCGTCGATCTGACGTCGTTCGTGGTGCGGGACGCGGACGGGATCGCGCGGACGCTCGCCGGCGAGGGGAAGGAGGCGCCGAAGCACGAGCTCGACCGGGACGCGAGCGTCCTCGACCCGCGCGCGTGCCTCGCGTTCCCGGAGAACGTCGAGTTCGAGGCGCGGCTGACGTTCCGGGCGACCGGGCGCCCCGCGGCGGGCGTCGCCGAGACCGCGGCGACGGGGGAGGCGGCGACGCTCGTCCAACACCACTCGCTGGTCCGGCTCCCGGACGACGGGTACCGACCGCGCGCGGCGCACCCGCGGGCGGGGTACGGCGCGGTGTCGTTCCTCGACTACGCGGCGCCCCTCGACGCCCCGATCGAGCGGCGCTGGATCCGTCGCCACCGCCTCGAGCGCGTCGACCCGGCCGCCTCGCGCGGAAAGGTGAAGCGTCCGATCGTCTACCACGTCGACCGCGGCGCGCCGCCGGCGATCCGGGACGCGCTGATCGAAGGGGCGTCGTGGTGGGCGCGCGCGTTCGAGGCGGCGGGGTTCGTCGACGCGTTCCGGGTCGAGGTCCTGCCGGAGGGGGCGCACCCGCTCGACGTCCGCTACCACACGATCCACTGGGTCCACCGCTCGACCCGCGGCTGGAGCTACGGCGGCGGCGTCCACGACCCGCGGACCGGCGAGATGGTGAAGGGGAACGTCCGGCTCGGGTCGCTCCGCGTGCGACAGGACCGGCGCCTGTTCGAGGGGCTCGGCGCCGCCGATCCGGTGCCGCTCGCGCTCGCCCGCATCCGACAGCTCGCGGCGCACGAGGTCGGGCACACGCTCGGCCTCCAGCACAACTTCGCGGCGAGCACCTACGGCGACCGGGCGTCGGTCATGGACTATCCGGCGCCGCGGATCGGGATCGCCGACGACGGGACGCTCGACTTCTCCGACGCGTACGGCGTCGGCGTCGGCGCGTGGGACGTCTTCGCGATCCGGTACGGCTACGCCGAGTTCCCGCCGGGGACCGACGAGGCGGCGGCGCTCGCGGCGCTGATCGACGAGGCGACCGCGGGCGGGCTGACGTTCGCGTCGGACGACGACGCGCGGCCGCTCGGCTCGGCGCATCCGCTCGCGCACCTCTGGGACAACGGCGGCGACCCGGTCGCGCAGCTCCGTCACGACCTCGCCGTCCGGCGGATCGCGCTCGAACGGCACGTCCCTCCGGACGAGGAGACGTTCGTCCCGGTCTTCCTCCACCACCGGTACCAGGCCGAAGCGGCCGCGAAGCTCGTCGCCGGCGTCGCCTACGATCACGGCGGCGGCGAGGCGCGGCCGGTCGACGGCGCGCGACAGCGGGCGGCCCTCTTCGCGCTCCTCGACTGCCTCGACCCGGACGTGCTCGACGTCCCGGAGCGGATCGCGGCGCGCCTCCTCCCGGCGCCGCCCGGCGCGCGTTCGAGCCGCGAGCGGTTCCGCGGGCGGACCGGACCGACGTTCGATCCGCTCGGCGCGGCGGCCGCGGCGGCGGACCACGTCGTCCGAGCGCTCCTCCACCCGGCCCGCGCGGCGCGACTGCTCGACCAGCACCGCCGCGACCCGTCCCTCCCCGGCCTCGACGAGCTGCTCGACGCCGTCGAGCGCCGGATCGTCGATCCGCCGGGCGACGACCCGCGCGCCGACGCGCTCCGCGAGGTCGTGGCGTCGGTCGCGCTCGATCGGCTCCTCGAGCTCGCCGCGACCGACGCCGCGCCCGCCGCCGTCCGGGGCGCCGCGCTGCTCCGGATCGAGCGGCTCGCGCTCCCCGGCCCGTCCGGCCGCGTCGCGAGCGCCGCACGTCGACGCGCCGACGCGTTCCTCCGCGGAGCCCCGTTCCCACCCGCGGCGACGACCGCGCCGTGGGACGCCCCGCCGCTCCCGCCGGGGAGCCCGATCGGACAGGACGGAGACTCCGCGTGCGACGGCGACCGGTGGTGACGGGGCGACGCCGGGGCGATCGGCTTCGACCGCGGCGCACCACCGTCTCCCGGTCCGAGAGCCCGCTCTTTCCTTCAGTCCTCGCGCTCGCGCACCGCTCTCCTGACGACCCGACCGACGTCCGTTCGCGCGCGACGGTCACTCCGACTCGCAGCCCACGTACGTGACGTAGCCGCCCCGGACTCGCAGCTCGACCCACGTGTCCGTCGTGCCCGGTCGGTGGTACGCGAGCGACATCCCGTTGTCCTGCGGCCAGACCTCGTCCGGCACGCCGAACCTCGCGACGACCTCGTCGACCCGCGCCAGCAGCAACGTCCGCGCCGCCCCCGCACGATCCGCCGTGAACAGCGCCGCGAGCTGCGTCAGCGCCGCCACGTCCGGCGCGGGTTTCGCGGCGCGGAGCTCGGAGAGGGCGACGACGCCGTTGGCGCGGAGCATCTCCCGGGTCTGTGCCCCCTCCTCCTTCACCTTGTCGTACAGCTCGCGCAGCGCCTGGTCGACGGCCGGGTCCTTCGCGCGCATCTCGCCGCCGCCGCCCTGCGCCTGTTCGAGGAGTCCCTCGACGAGACGCGCCGGGGCCTTCAGGAGCGGTTCGGGGACCTGCGCGAGGGCGCCGCCCCCCTCCGCCTGCTTCGCGATCCGCTCGAGCAGGGCGCGGATGCCGGCGAGCTCCTTCGTCAGCGCGCTCTCCGCCGCCGCCGCCTGCTCGGCGGTCGTGGTGAACCGCTCGACGACCATCCCGACCGCGAACGCGGCCGCCACGATCAATCCGACCCACGCCACGCGCGCGCTCATGACTCCTCCTTCGCCTCCGACTCCTCGACGCCGTCGAGGTGGGCGCCGCAGCGCCGACAGTGGACCGCGTCCGGGTGGTGCCCCTCGAGCAGGCACGACGGACAGCTCCGGGTGTTCGGGTGGACCACGGCCTGGGCGAGCTCGACCGACACGATCCCGGTCGGCACGGCGATGATGCCGTACCCCATGATCATCAGGCTCGCGGCGAGGAACCGGCCGAGGACCGTCTGCGGCGCGATGTCGCCGTAACCGACGGTGGTCATCGTCACGATCGCCCAGTACATCGAGGTCGGGATGCTCGTGAACCCGTTCTCCCGCCCCTCGATCAGGTACATCAGGCTCCCGGCCACCAGCACCACGATCAGCACCACGCCGAGGAAGATGAGGATCTTCCGCAAGCTCCCCCGCATCGCCTGGACCAGCGTCCGCCCCTCTCCCATGAACCGGATCAGCTTGAAGATCCGGAAGACGCGGAGGAGGCGGAACGCCCGCACGACCACGAAGGTCTGCGTCCCGGCGACGACGAGGCTCAGGTAGGTCGGCAGGATCGCCAGGAGGTCGACGACGCCGAAGAACGACGTCGCGTACCGGAGCGGACGGGTCACGGCGACGAGACGCAGCACGTACTCGATCGTGAACAGGACGGTGAAGCCCCACTCGACCGCGTACAGGAGCGGGCCGTGACGCTCCGCGACCGACTCGACCGAGTCGAGCATCACCGCGACGACGCTGGCGACGATCGACACCAGGAGCAGGACGTCGAACACCCAGCCGACGGGGGTCTCCGCCTCGAAGATGACGTCGTGGAGCCGGTCGCGCCACGCGCTCCGGGCGGACGGTTCTCCCCCCGGCATCGACTACTGGACCGCGACGACGATCTCGTTCGAGTTCGAGAAGCCGTGCGGCACCGACGCGTCGACGACGAACGCCTGCATCGAGAACGTCACGCCCCCCATGTCGCTCGGCAGCACGCCGGCGAGGAAGATCGATCCGTTCCCCGCGCCCGCCCCGCCGAGCGGCACCGTGAAGTTGATCGGCAGGAGCGGCGCGATGTTCAGCGTGCACCCGCCGACCATCGGGATCGCCGACTGGCCGAGGCCGAAGAAGAACGTCGCCGGAGCCCCGCCGAGCCCCTGCTGGAGCTGCAGGCCGAGCTGCGTCCCCGCGAGCGGCACGTACGACGTCGCCGTCAGCTCCGGCACGAACCCGCCCGCCCCGGGGCACCCGTCCCCGAACGGCAGGATCAGCCACTCGATCGCGTTCTCGAGGAACTTCCGGTTGTCGAGGCTCGTGATGTCGTAGTCCGCGCCGAAGCCGGCGTCGGTGAAGCAGCTGCCGTCCCCGATCGCCACCACCCGGCCGCCGCCGGACTCGGACGCCGCGATGATGTCGTTCGTCCCGCTCTGCAGGTCGATCGCTCCCGCGCCGACGGTGAGGTAGCGGTGGAAGTCGAGGCCGATCGCGTTCACGCCGTCGGTCGTCGGGTGCGGGAGGAAACCGCCGAACTGCGCGCCGCTCCCGTTGAACGACCCCGTCCCCGCGGTGATGCCGTGGGGCAGCAGGATCTGGTTCATGGCGCCGATGCTCGACGTCGTCGACCAACCGGAGTCCGCGACCACGAGGAGCGACCGCCCGGACGCGACGTACGCCTGGATGTCCGCGATCTCGGTCGCGTCGTACGCCACGGCCGGGGTCGTCGGGTGGAACAGGACCAGCAGGTCGAGACCGCTCAGGTTCGGCGCGGTGAACGCCGCGAGGTTCGTGAGCGTATGGCCCGCGCCGGTGAAGACCGACCGGAACGTCGCGTACCGGGCGTCGGTCGCCGGGTTCCACCCCGCCTCCGCGGAGAGGCTGCGAGCGTCGAGCCCCACCGTGCCGGCGCCGGCGGTCGAGACGAGGGCGGTCAGGGCGAGCGCGGTTCGAACGAGGTGCATGATCTCTCCTTCTCGGGACCGGGGAGGCCGACCGGGAGGGAATGCTACCACGTCGCCGTCCCCGGCCCGCCGCCGGCCGGCGCGCGGCGAGGCGGTCACTGGACCGCGACGACGATCTCGTTCGAGTTCGAGAAGCCGTGCGGCACCGACGCGTCGACGACGAACGCCTGCATCGAGAACGTCACGCCCCCCATGTCGCTCGGCAGCACGCCGGCGAGGAAGATCGATCCGTTCCCCGCGCCCGCCCCGCCGAGCGGCACCGTGAAGTCGATCGGCAGGAGCGGCGCGATGTTCAGCGTGCACCCGCCGACCATCGGGATCGCCGATTGGCCGAGGCCGAAGAAGAACGTCGCCGGCGCCCCGCCGAGCCCCCGCTGGAGCTGCAGGCCGAGCTGGGTCCCCGCGATCGGCGCGTACGAAGTCGCCGTCAGCTTCGGCACGAACCCGCCCGCCCCGGGGCACCCGTCCCCGAACGGCAGCAAGAGCCAACCGATCGTGTTGTCGAGGAACTTCCGGTTGCCGACCGACGTGATGTCGTGATCCGCGCCGAAACCGGGGTCCATGAAGCAGGTGGCGTCCGCGATCACCACGACCCGTCCCGCGCCGGGGTCCGCCGCCGCGATGACGTCGTTCGAGCCGGTCTGCAGGTCGGTCCCCGGGGCGACGACCTGGATCTCGCGGTGATAGTCGAGCCCGACCGCGGCCACGCCATCGGTCAGCGGGTGCGAGACGAACCCCTGGAACGTGGCGCCGGCGCCGTTCAGCACGCTCGAGCCGAGCGTCAGTCCGTACGGCTGCAGGACCGCGTTCAGCGACGCGACCGTCGACGTCGTGTTCCACCCCCCGTCCGCCACGACGAAGAGCGGCCGGCCGCTGGTGACGAACGACTGGATGTCCGCCGCCTCCTGCGCCGAGAACGCGAACGCGCCGACCGTCGGATGGAACAGCACGAGGAGGTCGACGCCGGAGAGCGTCGCCGGCGTGAAGCTCGAGAGCGTCGCGAGCGAGTGTCCGGCGCTCGTGAACGCCTGACGGAAGCCGGCGTACCGGGTGTCCGTGGCCGGGTTCCAGCCGATCTCGTTCGAGACGCTGCGGGCGTCCAGCCCGACGACCGCCGCGCCGGCGTCCGGGACGAGGGAGGACAGGACGAGGACGAACGCGAATCGCGACATGGGGTCTCCTCCACTCGAGCCGCGGCCGGCGCCGACTTCCCGATCGTACCACCCGACGCGGGTCGGGGAGGGCGCGGGTCGCGAGCGGAGCGACGTCTACTGGATCGCGACCACGATCTCGTTCGAGTTCGAGAAGCCGTGCGGGACCGACGGATCGGTCACGAACGCCTGCATCGCGAACGTCGCCCCGCCGGTCCCCGCGGGGAGGACGCCTGAGAACGACACCATCCCCTGGCCCGGCCCGGCGCCGCTCAGCGGGAGCGTGAAGCTCGCCGGGAGGAGCGGGGCGATGTTGAGGTTGCACCCGCCGACCATCGGGATCTCCGCCCCGCCGAGACCGAAGAAGAAGGTCGCCGGCGCGCCGCCGAGACCGTTCGCGAGCGAGACGCCGAGCTGCCCCCCCGCCGGCGGGGTGTACGACGTCGCCGACAGCTCCGGCACGAACCCGCCCGCCCCGGGGCACCCGTCGTGGAACGGCGGAAGGAACCAGTCGACGAGGTTCTGGACCAGTCGCCGGTTGTCGAGGTCGAGGAGGTCGTGGTCGGCTCCGGCGCTCGGGTTCACGAGGAACGTGCTGTCGGTCACGACCGCCACCCTCCCGCCTCCCGACTGCGACGGGACGGCGGCCAGGACGTCGAGGTTCCCGGTCGTCAGGTCGATCGCCGGCGCGGCGGTCTTCAGGGTCCGGTGGTAGTCGAGTCCGATCGCGGTGAGACCGCCCGTCACCTCGTGCGCCGTGAACCCGGCGATCGCGACTCCGGTCGGGTTCAGCTCCGACGCGGTGACGGTGACGCCGTGCGGCGCGAGGAGGGCGTTCACCTGGGGGAGCGTGCTCCCGGACTGCGCCCCCGCGTCGGCGACGAACCAGAGGTGCCCTCCCGAACCGACGAACTGGGTCACGTCGGCGATCTCCTGCGCGCCGAACGTCGACCCGACGGAGAGCGGGTGGAAGAGGATCAGCAGGTCGACGCCCGCCAGGTCGACGGTGGTGAACGACGTGAGCGTGGTCAGCGTGTGTCCCGCGCCCGAGAGGATCCCCCGGAACCCGGAGTACTCCGAGCTCGTCGCCGGGTTCGCGCCGTTCGGGACGAAGCTGCGGGCGTCGAGGGCGACGACGCCGGCGCCCGAGCGGGCGACGCACGGTCCGGCGAGGAGCGCGGCGGCGACGAGGAGGCGGCGGGACGGCATGCGGCGGTCTCCGGCGGACGGCGGGGGGACGAGGCGACCGCCAGTCTACCCCGAACGCCGCGGCGGGACGGCGGCCGGCCGTCCCGCCG
>JAUIEL010000905.1 GCA_030428825.1 bacterium | reverse complement strand
TTCTGCTCCTTCCCCATCGAGCCCGACACGTCCATCATGTAGATGATGACCGCGTTGAACTCGGGGGTCTTCACCTCCTTGCGGGCGCGGTAGCGGCGGTCCTCCCGCACCGGCACGATCACCGGGTCGTCCGGGTCGTACGTCCCGGCGATGATCTGCCGCTTCAGCGCCTCGCGGTACGTCCGCTTGAAGTGGCGGAGCGACTCGGGGCCGGTCGGGCGGACGCCGGTGTAGCGGCCGGAGTACGACTCGATCTGGTTCTCGCCGCGCGGCCGGATGTTCGGCAGCTCGAGCTCCTCGCCGAGGATCTCGGCCAGCTCCTCGAGCGACACCTCGACCTCGCGCACGTGGCGGCCCGGCTGGTCCCCCGCCTCTCCCTGCCCGTCGCCGACGTCGACCGGATCCCCCTCGTCTCCCTCGCCCTGCCCGACGCCCCCCTTCGGGTTCTTGCCGTACCGGAAGTGCGGCAGGTCGATCTGGGGCATCGGGATCGAGACGATGTTCTTCCCCTTCCGGCCGAGCATGTCGCTCTGCCGGACGTACTTCTTCAGGTCCTTCTTGATGCGGCCCCGGACGATGTCCCGGAAGCGGTTCCGATCCTTCTCGATCCGGCGGAGCTGCTTGGCGGTGCGACCGGCCACGGACTACTCCTCGTCCTTGGTGTCCCCGCGCGCGAAGATCGACGCGACGTAGTTCAGGACGTCGGTGGCGCAGATCTCGCAGTAGCCGTGGTACTTGATCATCCGCGACTTCACGACGTCGATCTTCTCCTGCGTGTCGCGGTCGACGACGGTCGACACCAGGCTCGTCAGCTTGATCGTGTCCTTCTGGTCCTCGAACAGCTTCAGCTCGAGCGCCTTCTGCAGCCGCTCGTTCGAGCGCCAGGTGAACGTCTTCCCGTCGAGCGCGAGCGCGCCGATGTAGTTCATGATCTCCTGGCGGAAGTCGTCCTTCCGGCTGTCGGTGATCCCGATCTTCTCCTCGATCGAGCGCATCAGCCGCTCGTCCGGCTCCTCGTCGCGGCCGGTGTACTTGTTCTTGATCTTCTCCTTCTGGGTGTACGCCTTGACGTTGTCGATGTAGTTCCCGGCGAGCCGGGCGATCGACTCCTCGTCGGCGGAGATCGCGCGCTGGACCTCGTTCTTGACGATGTCCTCGTACTCCTCCTTCACCACCGTCAGGAGGTCCTGGTACCGCTTGCGCGTGTCGTCGTTCGTGATGAGCGAGTGGTGCGACAGCCCCTCCTCGATCTCGTTCAGGACCATGAACGGGTTCACGCACGGCTCGCCGTCGCGCACCAGGGCGTTCGAGATCTTGTCCTGGATGTAGCGCGGGGAGATCCCCTCCATCCCCTCGTGGCGCGCCTCCTCCTTCAGCTCCCGCATGTTGTCCTTGGTGAAGCCGGGGAGGGTCTTGCCGTTGTACAGCTTCAGCTTCTGCATCAGCGTGAGGCTGGCGTTCTTCGGCTCCTCGAGGCGCGTGAGGATCGCCCACATCGCGGCGACGTCGATCGTGTGCGGCGCGATGTGCTTGCTGACGGACGCGGGGTTGAAGTCCTTCTGGTAGATCTTGATCTCGTCCGACAGCCGCGCGTTGTACGGGACGTCGATCTTGATCGTCCGGTCCCGGAACGCCTCCATCAGCTCGTTGCTCTGGAGCTTCCGGTACTCCGGCTCGTTCGTGTGGCCGACGATCACCTCGTCGATGTACGTCTGCGCGAACTTCTTCGGCTTGATCGCGTGCTCCTGGCTGGCGCCGAGGAGGTCGTACAGGAACGCGACGTCGAGCTTCAGCACCTCGATGAACTCGATGATGCCGCGGTTCGCGACGTTGAACTCGCCGTCGAAGTTGAACGCGCGCGGGTCGGAGTCCGAGCCGTACTGCGCGATCTTGCGGTAGTTGATGTCG
>JAUIEL010000188.1 GCA_030428825.1 bacterium | reverse complement strand
CCACCGCTCGACCGACACGCGTGCCGCCCGTGGAGCGGGCCGAACGCCCCCTCCCTCTCCCGATCCCGGCGGACCGTGGCCGACGAACGCCCCGCGGCCGAACCCCCGTTCACCGCCCCGCGCGCAGCGGATCCCCGCGAAGCGGCCCATCGCTCCACGCGCAGTGGACCTTGCCCCGCGCAGCGGTCTCACCGGCCCGCGCAGCGTCCAAGCCCAGCGCAGCGCAGCAGATTCTAACCTGTCCTCCGCCGGCCCGAGTTGCTTGCATCTCCCGTTCGACTCCGTCGGAAGACGTCTCATGAGCGCCAGCGAACCCGGAGCTCTTCCTCCATGCTCGGACGGCTCCTCCAACCCGAGATCCGCGACCTGATCGAAGCGCGCGACTGGCGCCAGCTCCGCGAGGTGCTGGTCGATCTCTCCGTCCCCGACGTCGCCGACATCCTCCCCGAGATCCTGACCAAGGACCGCGCGGTCGTCTTCCGGATGCTGCCGCGCGATCGGGCGACCGAGGTGTTCGAGCACCTCGAGCCCGAGGACCAGGAGCTCCTCCTCGAGTCCCTGAAGGACGCCGAGGTCGCGACCTACCTGAACGACATGTCGCCCGACGACCGGACCGTCCTCCTGGAGGAGATGCCGGACCGGGTGGCGCGTCGCGTGATGCGGCTCCTCTCGCCGGAGGAGCGGAAGATCAGCGAGCTCCTCCTCGCGTATCCCGAGCAGTCGGTCGGCCGGCTCGTCACCCCGGACTACCTGAAGGTGAAGAGCCACCTGACGGTCGGCGACTGCCTCCGGTTCGTGCGCCGGGTGGGCGAGCAGAAGGAGATGGTCGACTACATCTACATCGTCGACGAGTCGAACCGCCCGCTCGGCGTCGTCTCGCTCCGCGAGCTCGTCTTCGCCCGCGACGACCGGACGGTGTCGGACCTGATCCAGCCGGAGGACGAGCTGGTCCGGATCCGCGCCGACTCCGACCAGGAGGAGGCGGTCCAGCTCCTGAAGCACTACGACGTGAAGGCGCTCCCGGTCGTCGACACGCGCGACCACCTCGTGGGCATCGTCACCTTCGACGACCTGATGGACGTCCAGGAGGAGGAGGCGACCGAGGACATGCACCTCATGTCCGGCGTCGTGCCGACCGAGGCGACGTACCGTTCGACCCGCTTCTTCTCGCTCCTCCGGAACCGGCTCGGCGCGCTCCTGGTCCTCGGGATCACCGCCGTCTTCGCGGGGACCGTGTTGCAGGCGTACGAGGCGGAGTTCGAGGCGAAGTTCGCCAACCTCGTGCTGTTCATCATCGCGCTGATGGCGGTGAGCGGGAACACCGGCAGCCAGGTCGGCACGCTCATCATCCGCGCCCTCGCGATCGACGAGATGGATCGGACCGACCTCCGGTTCGTCGTCGCGCGGGAGCTCCTGATGGGGGTCGCGCTCGGGATCGCGCTCGGCGCCGTGGTCGGCGGGTTCGGCTTCCACATGTTCGGCGTGACCGTCGCCGAGGCGATGACCGCGGGGTCGGCCCTGGCGATGGCGGTCGTGATGTGCAACATGGTGGGGGTCCTCCTGCCGATCGGGCTCCACGCCCTGAAGCAGGACCCCGCGTTCTTCGCCAACCCGCTGATCACGACGATCAGCGATTTCCTCGCGCTCTTCATCTTCTTCGAGACGGCGAGGCAGGTCCTCGCCTGACGCCGTCCCCGATCGGAGGTCCGTCTTGATCCTCGCCGCCCTCCTCGCCGTCGCCGCCGCTCCGGCCGCCGACACGGTCGACGTCTCGGTGCGGGCGACCGTCGGACGGCCCCTCCTGGTCTCGCTCGAGGCGGAGCACGAGGGGAACGTCACGCTCACCCTCCCGACCGGGCCGACCGACCGGCGTCTCTCCGTCCGTCGGAGCCTCCGGGTCGTCGACGAGTTCCAGCGGGTCGAGGAGGACCGCTGGGAGGCGACGCGCCGGTTCGTCCGATGGTTCCGCGAGGAGGACGGCGCGGTCCGCGATCCCGAGGCGAACGGGCTGACGTTCCGGTTCCAGCAGCGCGACGGCCGGGGCGACGTGCAGTGCGCCGACGACCGCGCCATCCGGACCGAGTTCCTCGACCGGCTCCTCGATCAGATCGGCTCGGTCGGCCTCTACCTGCACCTGCCGTCCGAGGCGACGGCGCTCGAGCCGTTCGCGTTCGACGGCTCCAGCGTCGCCTCGTTCCTCCTCGGCCTCTCCGGCGAGCTCGTCGACGCGAAGGGCGCGCTGCAGCTCGAGGGTCTCGACGAGGCGGGACTCGCCACGCTGCGGGGGAAGCTGCTCGTCCGCGAGCGACAGGAACAGGGGACCCTCCGGTTCGACTCGCGCTACGACGGCGACCTGACCGTGGTGATCGATACGACGGCGCACCGCGTGGCGCGGATCGCGTACCGCGGCCGTTCGAGCGCCGCCGGCGGGGAGGGGTCGATCGGCGTCGACGCCCGCGGGCGCTTCACGATCGAGGTCGAGGCGGCGGACGCGTCGAAGGGGGAGGCCGCCGAGGCGGCCGACGCCCCCGCGGTCCAGCGCGACGTCGTGCGCGCCCTCGACGGCCTCGGCGTGACCGTGACGCTCCCGAGCCACTGGTTCCCGGTCGACACCGAGCAGGGGGCGGGGTTCGTGTCGAGCCTCCTCGGCGACGACGAGGCCGGCGCGTACCTCGAGGTGTTCCGTCTCGACGTCCCGGCCGATCAGGTCGACGCGGCGTATCGGCGCGCCCGCGAGTCGGTCACGGGCGACGGCGAGGCGGCGACGCTCGAGGACGTCCGGTCCCCCCTCGGCCACGGCGTGAAGACGATGCTCTCGCTCGACGGACTGTTCACGCACGTCGAGATCTACCCGCTCCCGACGGCCCTGATCCGCGTCCGGCTGCAGGGGACCGAGGACGTCCTCGACGAGGCGCTGGAGCAGTACGAGTCGATCCGCGCCTCGCTCCGGCCGATCGGCGCCGCGCCCGAACGCTGACCCGGGGTTCAGCGGATGCGCCGGCCGCCGTGCGAGAACCGCACCACGCGGACGACGGCGCCGTCCCCCTCGACCTCGACGCGGACCTCCCCGAGTCGCCGGTCGAGCCGCACCCGCTCCGTCGCCGCGCCGCGGGCCGCGATCGACCGGGTCACCTCGCGCGGCGGATCGCCCGCGACCTCGACCCGGATTCGGGCCTCCAGCGGCGCGTCGCCGGGGTTCACGACCAGGACCAGCGCGGTCTCGACGTCGCCCGCCCCCCCGACCACCGCCGTCCGCGCCGCCGTCCGGTCCGCGAGGTCCCGCCGCACGTCGCCGAACGGCGAGCGGAGTCGGAGCGACGCGTCGAGCCGTTCCCCGGCGGCGAGCCGGGCCCAGAGCGCGCGGGTCGCCGCCAGGTCGGCGTCGCGCGACAACGGCACCACGCTCTCCTCCGTCGCCCCGACCACTCCCGCGCGCGTCGCGGCGAGCGCGCCGTCGACCCCGAACGCCTCGAGCCGATAGGAGATCTCCACCGCGGACCGGTTCCGGAGGACCAGCTCCGCCTCGACGGGGGCCGGCGGGAACGGCAGGAACGGGAGGACGCGGACCCCCACGTCGAGAGGACGGGCGGGGGACTCGAACCGGACCTCCCACGGCGCGGCGTCCGCCTCGGTCGCGAACCGGACGGGACGCGCGTCCGCGAGCGCGACCAGCTCGTCGCGGGACAGCGCCGCCGCCCGCGCCTGGCCGTCGGCGGCGCGCATCGTCTCCGCGAACCGGAGCTCCTCCTGCGCCTCGTCGAACGCGCGGGTCCCGGCGATCGCGCTCGGATCGTCCTCGGCGCCGTCGGGGCCGGAGATCCCGAGACCTCCGCGCAGCGGCACGACCGGCCGCCGCGACGGGTCGACGAGGAGGTGCGTGCCGAGCCACCCCGCGGGGACCTCCCTCCCGAGCAGGTGCAGGACCGTGGGGGGGACGTCCTGCAGCGAACACGCGGCGTCCCGGACCCGCTCCCGCTCGGCCCGCAGCGCCGCCTCCTCGCCGGGGATCGCGACGAGGAGCGGGACGCGGTGCGCGGAGACCGGCTCCAGCTCGACGCCGAGGCGCTCGGCGAGACGCCGCCGGCTCTCGGCCGGCAGCCCGGAGACGTGATCGCCGTACACGACCAGCACGCACTCCTCGGCGAGGCCGCTCGCCTCGAGCGCGCGGAGGAAGACGCCGACCGCCTCGTCGGTGTACCGGACCAGCCGGAGGTATCCCGCGGCCATCGAGTCGTCGTCGAACCCGACGTCGAACCCGGCGAGCCGCTCGGGGACCGTGGCGAACGGGTGATGGCAGCTGAGCGTGATGCAGAGCGCGAAGAACGGCCGCGGCACTCTCGCCAGCCGCGCCGCCGCCTGCCGGAGGAAGTCGACGTCCCCGAGGCCGAGGAACAGCCGCTCCCCCTCGTGGAACGTCTCGTCGAACCACATCTCCCGGATCCCGTAGAGGGGGTGCGCCACGGCGCGGTTCCAGAACCACGGCTCGTACGCGTGCAGCGAGAGGGTCCGGTACCCGTCGTCGGCGAGCCGTCGGGGGAGCGCGGAGGGCCGGCTCGTCGGGCGACCGTACGCGACCGGCCGGACCGGGTCGGGTCGGAGCGACGTGAGGACCATGAACTCCGCGTCGGACGTCCTTCCCGCGGCGGCGAGGTCGTGGCAGCGATCGAACTCGAGCGCCTCCCCCCGCAGGCGGTCGAGGTTCGGGGTCAGCGCGCCGCCGGCCACGGTCCGGCCGACCACGAACGACTCGACCGACTCGAGCTGCAGGAAGACGACGCTGCGGCCGGCGGCGACGCCCCGGAGCGGGCTCTCGGCCCGGTTCGCCGCCCACCGCCGCGCGATCGCTCCCGTCAGCGCCTCCTCCCGGCGCGGGTCGAGCGGCGCGGCCGACGCCTCCCGACGGAACGCGCGCCCGAGATCGGCGACGTGATACAGGAGCGCCCCGTGCGTCCGGACGGTCTCCAGGTCGACGAACACCTCCCGGAGGCGCGCCCCCTGCCGGTCGAGGAGCCGCCACGCCTCCGTCGTGTGCGGCAGGGCGAACACGACCAACCCGACCCCGACGAGACGCCCGGCGAGACGCTTCCCGGCCCGACGCCGGACGGCGAGGGCGGCGTCGACCGCGCCGAGCGCCAGCACTCCGGCGAGCGTCGCCGCGTCCCCGACGGACAGCAGGCGGACCGCGCTCTCCCGGACCGTCCAGCCCTGCCCGAGGAGGACGAGCAGGTCGACCGAGAACGGGCGCTCGAACACGCGCAGATAGGCGACGTCGGCGCAGAGGAGGAGGACGAAGAACGCGCCCGCGCCGGCGAGCAGGAGCGACCGGAGCCGGCCGGCGAACAGCAGCAGCGCGCCGGAGAGTCCGAGCGGGACCGCCGCCCGCGCGAACGCTCCGAGCCGCGACGCGCCGTCCTCCGCGCCCTCCAGCGCGGCGTCGGCGACCGCCCCGACGGACGCCTGGTGCCGGAGCAGCAGGAGGACGAACAGGGCGAGGATCGCGGCGCGCGGGACGGAGGACGCCCGCGGGGGTCGGTCGGTCGGGTCGCTCATCGGATCGAGCGCGCACGGTACCATGCCGCTCCGATGCTCCTCACCGCGCGCGACGTCCCCCGTTCCGGCGCCCTGACGCTCGGCCTCCTCGTGGTGGGCGCGCTCGCGGCGTGCGGCGGCGCCGAGTCGGTCCCGCCGGCGCCGGGGCCCGGGGCCGCCGATCGCGTCGTCGCGCACGGCGGGGGAGCGGTCGACGGGGCGGTCGGGACGAACAGCCTCGAGGCGCTGGAGGAGAGCGCCGCCCGCGGGTTCCGCCTGATCGAGGTCGACCTCTCGTGGACGTCCGACGACCGGCTCGTCCTGCTGCACGACTGGGGAGACGCGGCCGCCCACCTCGAGCGGAGCGGGGAGCGGGCCGCCGCCTCGCGCGACGCGTTCCTCGCGTCGCCGCTCCCGGGCGGACGGACGCCGCTCGACCTCGACGCCGCCCTCGACTGGCTGGCGGGACGATCCGACGTGTCGCTCGTGACCGACGTCAAGACGAGGAACGTCGAGGCGCTGACCCTCGTGGCGTCCCTCCGGCCGGACCTCCTCGCGCGCGTCGTCCCGCAGGTGCACGACCCGGACGAGGCGGCGGCGGTCCGCGCGCTCGGGTTCGACCGGATCGTCCTCACGCTCTACGCCAGCCGGCTCGAGGACGACGCGGTCGTCCGGTTCGCCGCGGCCGAGCGGCCGTTCGCGGTCACGCTACCGTGGCCACGGGCGATGGCGGGAGACCTCCCCGCGCGGCTCGGCGCCCTCGGCGTCCGGACGTTCGCGCACACGGTCAACGACTTCCTCCGCGCCGGCGCGCTCCGAGCGCGGGGCGTGACCGGCGTCTACACCGACCTGCTCCACCCCGACGAGGAGGAGCGCGCGCGTCGGATCGCCCGCCTCGCGCCGTGGCGGGTCGAGCGGACCGGGGCGCGCGAGCTCGGGAGGACGGTCGATCCCTGGGTGCCGACGGCCGCGACCGTCCCCGCGGCGCACCCCCGGCTCCGTCTCCGGAGCGCCGGCGCCGCCGCCGACGTCCGGATCGCGATGGGGGGGGCGACGGAGTCCGTCCGGGTGCCGCCTCGCGCCGTGACGGACGTCGATCTCCGCGCGCGAGACCCGGCGCCGGAGGGGGCGGCCTCGGTGCTCGCGGTCGACGCCGCGCCGGACGTCACGTGCGCCGTCGTCTGGGACGTCGTGGGGCGGGGGGAGTGGGTCCGCACCGCGGTGACGTCGACGCAGGAGCGGTACGAGGCGCACGGGGCGGTCGACGGGCTCGGGGTCGTCGTCGCGGAGATCGCCGCGGTCGAGCGCCCGACGGCGGCCCGGATCCGGTTCGAGACCGCGGACGGTCCGCGCGAGCGGCGCGTCGAGGTCGTCCCGGGGGTCGGGACCTCGGTGCCGTTCCCGCTGCCGGCCGGCGCCACCGGCCCCGGGCGCCTGGTCGTCGAGGGGGACGGGCTCGTCGTCCGGAGCCACGGCGCGCCGGCGACGCTGGCCGCGCTGATCGAGCACCGCTGACGCGGGCGGGGCGGCGACCGGAACGCCGCCGGGACGATGCGCTGCGAGGACCGAGGGGGCCGGTCAGAACTCCCGGCGGACCGGCGTCTCGTCGGCCGGTCCCTTCTCCGTCGCGCCCGCGTCGTCCCGTTCGTCTTCGTCCGGTCCCGCGGCGTCGCGCTCGCCGGCGGCGGCGCGGAAGACCCGACCGTGGAACTCGAGCGACTTCGACACGTACGCCTCGAAGTACTCCCGGCCGTGCCCGCCGTCTCGCAGGTGGAACTCGTGGGGGACGTCCCGGTCGTCGAGGATCCCGTCGAGGTCGACGTTGCTCGAGTCGAAGCCGTAGCGGTCGCGGTTGCCGCAGTCGAAGTAGATCGAGAGCGAGCGGAGTCGCTCGGCGTCGAGCGTCGCCGCGAGGTGGAGCGGGTTGTTCCCCCGCCAGTGCTCCAGATCGACCGGCGAGCCGTACACCGGACCCCAGCGGTCGGCCATCCGCTTGATCCACTCCGGGAGGTCGTCCGGGTCGACCGGGTAGAGGGCCGCGGAATGGGCGCTGACCGAGCCGAACACGTCGGGGTGTTGGAACGCGATGTTCAGCGCGCCGTAGCCGCCCATCGAGTCGCCGGTCAGCCCGCGGCCGCTCCGGTCGGCGACGGTGCGGTAGCGCGCGTCGACCCAGTCGACGAGGTCGCGGCGGACGAAGTCGGCCCAGTCCGCCTTCCCGTTCCGCCAATTGACGTACATGGAGTTCTCGCCGTTCGGGCAGACGACGATCATCGGGTCGACGGTCCCCGCCTCGATCAGCGCGTCGAGTCGCTCCCCGACGCCGCGGCTCTCCCACTTCCGCTCGCTGCCGCGCATCCCGTGCAGGAAGACGAGCGTGGGGTAGCGGACGTCGCCGGACGCGTCGTAGCCCGGCGGCAGGTAGACGCCGCAGCGGACGCTCTTCCGGAGCGCCTTCGAGTCGACGTCGACGTAGTCGATCGAGGAGTCGGCGGCGCGCGCCGGAGCGGGCGCCGCGGCGAGCGACACGACGGCGGCGAGCAGGAGCGGTTCGGGTCTCATGGAGGGTCTCCCACCGGCGGCGCTCGATGATACGACCGGCCCCCGCGCGCGGGCGGGCGGGAATTCGACCGGCCGACCCGGTCTGCTATCCTGCGCCGCCCGGACGCGCACCCCGCCCGTCCGGTCGATCGTGTTCCGCTGGAGAGTCCCGATGAGGATCGTGTTCTTGGGCCCGCCCGGGGCCGGCAAGGGGACGCAGGCCGCCCAGGTGGCCGCGCGCGCCGGCATCCCGCACATCTCGACCGGCGACATGATGCGCGCCGCGATCGCCTCGGGGACGCCGGTCGGAGCCCGGGCGAAGGAGTTCGTCGACGTCGGGAAGCTCGTCCCGGACGACGTCATGATCGAGGTGGTGCGGGAACGGCTCGGCCAGGACGACTGCGACCCCGGCTTCCTCCTCGACGGCTTCCCGCGGACCGTCGCCCAGGCGGCGGCGCTCGACCGGCTGCTGGCGGAGCTCCGGCTGGAGCTGACCCACGTGATCGAACTCCAGGTCCCGAACGAGGTCCTGATCGAGCGCCTCCTGGAGCGGGGGAAGCGGGACGGCCGGAGCGACGACACCGCGGAGGTGATCGAGGAGCGGCTGCGGGTCTACGAGGAGCTGACCCGCCCCGTCAGCGCGTTCTACGCCGAGAAGGGGAGCCTGATCCCGATCGACGGGGTCGGGACGATCGAGGAGATCGGGACGCGCCTCGCCGCGGCCCTGGAAAACGGCCCCGGCGGCCCTTGACGGTCGCCCCCCGAGGGTCTTGAATGTCCCGTTTGGCGTTCCCCCGGCAAGTTCCCCGGGCCCGACTCCACCGAACGGAGAGTTCCCGATGACCCGCGTCTGCACCGTCACCGGACGTCGTACCCGCGTCGGCAACCGGATCGCCCGCCGCGGTCTGGCGAAGCACCGCGGCGGCGTCGGCCTCAAGACGACCGGCATCACCCGCCGCCGGTTCAAGCCGAACCTGCAGTGGAAGCGGATCTGGGTCCCCGAGCTCGGCCGGTTCGTCCGGGCCCGCCTCAGCGCGGCCGCGATCCGCACGATCGCCAAGCGCGGCGCGTACCGCGTCCTGCTCGACGCCGGCCTCGTGAAGCCGCCGAAGGCCGGGAAGAAGAAGGGGAAGAAGAAGGCGCCCGCGGCCGAGAATTGACGCGAGCGCCGCGCACTCCGGCCCGCCGGTCTCGTACCGGCCCCGCGCGCGACGCACGAGGAAGACGCCGATGCGGCCCATCGACCAACGGGGCCGGGTCGGCGTTCGTTCTTGCACGACCGTCCCCGTTCCGGAGTCCGTCATGAGCCCGATCCGTCTCGCCCTCCTCGCCGCCCTGCTCGCCGCGACGCCCGCCGCCGCGGCGCCGGAGGAGGCCCGGCTGCTCCGCTTCCCCCACGTCCAGGGCGACAAGCTCGCGTTCGTCCACGCGGGCGACGTCTGGACCGTCCCGCTCGCCGGCGGGGAGGCGCGGCGGCTGACGAGCTTCGACGACGGATTCGAGCTCTTCCCGCGGATCTCGCCCGACGGGACGACGGTCGCGTACTCCGGCGAGCGGTCCGGCACGCGTCAGGTGTACGTCGTGCCGTACGCGGGCGGCGTGCCGCGCCGCCTGACGTTCTACCCCGACGTCGGACGGCTGCCGCCGCGCGGCGGGTACGACAACCTCGTCTACGACTGGACCCCGGACGGAGAGAAGCTCCTCGTGCGGAGCAACCGCACGCCGTACGGAGAGCGGATCGGAAAGTACTTCCTCGTCGACCCGGACGGCGGTCTGCCGACGCCGCTCCCGATCCCGGAGGGGGGGCCGGCGACGTTCTCCCCCGACGGGAAGAAGATCGCGTACTGCATCATCAGCCGCGAGTGGCGGACGTGGAAGCGGTACCGCGCCGGCCGCGCGCAGGATGTCTGGATCTACGACCTCGAGACCGACACGGTCGAACAGCTGACGACGTTCGAGGGGACGGACAACCAGCCGCTCTGGATCGGGGAGACGATCTACTTCACGTCCGACCGGACCGGCACGCTGAACCTCTACGCCTGCGACCTCGCCACGCGCGACATCCGGGCGGTCACGACGTACGACGACTTCGACGTCCTCTTCCCCGCGCGCGGCGAGGGGGGACTCGTGTTCGAACGCGCGGGCTGGATCTGGTTCATGGACGCCGCGACCGAGGCGATCCGGAAGGTGCCGATCACCTTCGCCGACGATCGGCCGTGGCTCCGCCCGCGGTGGATCGAGGGGGACGGGAACCTCGACGACTGGGCCGTCTCTCCGAGCGGGAAGCGGGCGATCGTCACCGTCCGGGGCGACGTCTTCACCGTCCCCGCCGAGAAGGGCGAGCCGCACCGGATCACGCGGACGCCGGCGCGCCGGGAGCGCGACGCGCGCTGGTCGCCC
>JAUIEL010000187.1 GCA_030428825.1 bacterium | reverse complement strand
CCTCAAGGTCGCCTCGGTCGAGGGGGGCTCGGTCTGGGGCGGTCTCGACCCGGACGAGAGCGGCGTCGTCACGGTGTTCGACGAGGGGGGCGGCCTCCTCCACGGGCCCGCCGAGGAGGAGGACGAAGAGGTGCCGCGCTCGCTCCTCTTCCGCGCCTGGGCCGCCGAACCCCACGCGTCGGTCTACGAGGCGGAGGGGCGGAGCGAGGGGCTGCTCGTCGCGCACCGGCGGTTCTTCACCAAGCCGCAGTTCGGCACGAACCTCGTCTTCGTCCGGCACCGGAGCCTGGCCGACGTCCTCCGGCCGATCGACGCGTTCCGGAGGGTCCTCCTCCTCGTCGCGTTCGTGACGTTGCTGCTCGTGACCCTGGCCAGCCGCCGTCTGATCGGCCGGTCGCTCGCGCCGCTGGCGAGGCTGCTCGAGGCGACCCGCCGGGTCCGGGACGGCGACCTGACGGCGCGGGTGAGCGTCCACCGCGACGACGAGTTCGACCGGCTCGCCGCGGCGTTCAACTCGATGACCGAGAGCCTCCAGGAAGGGCGGCGTCAGGAGGAGGAATACCGCCGGGAGATCGAGGTCGCGCGCGACGACGCGCTGGCGGCGGCCCGCACCCAGGCCGAGATCGTCCAGAACGTCTCGCACGAGCTGCGGACCCCCGTGACGTCCGCGTTGGCGGCGACCGAGATCCTGGAGGCGTACGGCCTCGACGACCCGTCGGTCCACGGGGAGTTCGTGCCGGTCGTCAAGTCGCAGATCACCCATCTGAAGGGGCTGATCGAGGGGATCCTGACGTTCTCGGACGTCCGGTCGAACGACGACTGGAACCTCGTGGACGTCGACGTCGGAGCGTCGCTCCGAGACGCCGTGGACGCCTCGGCGCCGGCGGCCCTCGAACGGGGCGTGACGTTCGACGTCGAGGTCGCGCCGGGTCTGCCGGTCGTCCGTGCCGACGCGCACCGATGCCAGCTCGCGTGGCGCGCGCTGCTCGACAACGCGATCAAGTTCAACGCGGAGGGGGGAGGCGTCCGCGTCCGGGCCCGCCGCGAGGAGGGGAGGGCCACCGTGGTCGTCGAGGTCGAGGACGACGGAGAGGGCGTCCGGCCGGCCGATCGGGAGGTCGTCTTCGAGCCGTTCCGCCAGTCGAGCGAGGACCTGACGACCGCCAAGCCGGACGGGACCGGGCTCGGCCTCTCGATCGCCCGCCGCATCGTCGAGCGCCTCGGGGGGACGATCGAGGTCGACGGCGCCGCGGGGGGCGGCGCGTTGTTCCGGGTCCGCCTGCCGGGCGTGGGGGGCGCCGTCGACCCGACCGTGGATCTCGCCCCGGTCGTCGCCGAAGCCGAGTTCTGACGCGCGGCGACGCGTCTCGCCGCTCGCTCCGGAGGGCCTACCGGAGGTGGATCCCCGGCTCCGGCCGGGCGCCGCCGTCGCGAGGGGCGAGCCGGGCGAGGGGGCGCTGGACGGTCGCGGCCGGTCCGGGCGTCGGATCGGGCTCCGCGTCGGGCGGGCCGGCGGTCCGCGGAGACGGCGCGGGGGAGGAGGCGACCGGCGCCGGCGCGTTCGATCGCGGGAGGCCGCTCGCGCCGATCGCCACGCCGAGGGCGAGGGAGGCGCCGAACGGGAGCCACGCGCGGAGGCGACCGCGGACCTTCCCCTCCGCCGCGAGCGCCCGGGTCAGCTCGTCGCCGAGCACGAGGTGGGTGATCTCGGAGGCGTCGCCGAGGTCGCCGGTCGCCCGCAGGAGCGCCTCCGACATCTCGCCCGCGTCGGCGTACCGCGCTCCGGCGTCGACGGCGGTCGCGCGCCGGACGATCGCGTCGAGCGCCGCGGGAAGGTCGGGATCGACCTCGCGGAGCGTCGGCTTGTCGCCGCTCCGGACGGCGTCGACCAGCGCGCCGAGCTCCTCCTGCGCGAACGCGGGACGGAGGGTCAGCATCTCGAACAGCACGAGGCCGAGGGCGTAGACGTCCGCCGCGGGGCCGCTCGGCGCCGCGCCGGCCGCGAGGAGCTCGGGGGCCATGAACCGGACCGTCCCCGGCGGGAAGAGACCGTCGTCCGCCGGGGACCCGCCCGCTTCGGCGGCGACCCCGAGGTCGACCAGGATCGGTCGCCCGACCGGATCGAGGAGGACGTTCGCCGGCTTCAGGTCGCGGTGGACGACGCCGGCGCCGTGGAGGTGCTCCAGCGCGCCCGAGAGCGCGCGCGCGACGACGCACGACGCCAGGTTCGCGCGCCGCTCCGCCGCCTCGTCCCCGCGCCGGAACCAGCCGGAGGCCCTGGTCGCGTCCCCGACGGCCGCGCCCCGGAGGCTCTCCTGCAGGGTCTCCCCCTCGACGTACGTCATCGTGAAGAACGGCCGGCCCTCGGACTCGCCGAAGGTGTGGATCGGCACGATGTTCGGGTGGGCGATGCGGGCCAGCCGCTGCGCTTCGGCGTGGAAGCGCGCCCGGGCCTCGGGGGTGTCGACGCCCTCGGCCGGGAGCATCTTCAGCGCGACCCAGCGCTGGAGGGCCGGCTCGAAGGCGCGGTAGACGACTCCCATGCCCCCTCGCCCCAGCGGCGAGAGTCGCTCGAACCCGTCGCACCGCGGCGGGGCCTCCGTCCAGTCCTCGATCACGCCGGCGCTCCCTCGATCGACCCGACCCCCTTGTCGGGCGGAAGCGGACGGAATCCTGAATGTAGATTCTATGAATCGGACGGTCGGGCGGGGCCGCCGAGCCTCCAGTCCGCCCGGACCCGGGCGACCTCGTCCCCCGCGCCGTCCCGGACGACGGCCCGGACCTCGACCTCGTCGGCGCGGCCGAGGTCGACGTCGGCGGGGACCGTCCCCTCCGCTTCGAGCGTCCCGCGCCCCTTCTTCGTGAACTCGGTCCGGAACCGGACCAGGATCGCGCGCCGCTCGTCGGGGAGGGCGGAGAGGAGGGCGAGTCCGGACGCGAGCTCGCCGAGGTTCATCAGGGCGGCGGCGTGGATCGAGTCGAGGTGGTTCCGGATCGCGCGCCGGTCATGCATCCGCACGAGCGCCCGGCCCGCCTCCAGCCGGACGACGCGCGGCGCGATCGTCCCCGAGTACGGGACCATCGCGGCGAGCCGCCGGTTGAAGAGCCACGCCCCGAGCGGCTTCGACTCGAGGCGACGCCAGCGCGCGAGGAGCCGGCTCACCCCTCGGACGGCTTGCACCAGCGGTCGAGCCAGTCGAAGAAGACGCGGTGCCACAGCACGCCGTTCTGCGCGCCGAGCACCCAGTGCCCTTCCTCGGGGAAGTAGAGGAAGCGGCTCGGCACCCCCATCCGCTGGGCGGCGGTGAACGCCTGCATCCCTTCGCCGATCGGGACCCGGTAGTCCTTCTCGCCGTGGATCACGAGGAGCGGCGTGTCCCACGCGGCGACGAACCGGTGGGGGGAGTTCGCGTCGAACTCCGCCTGGGCCTCCGGCGACGTCCAGTACGGCGGGCCGACGTCCCAGTTCGCGAACCAGAGCTCCTCGGTCACGCCGTGCCAGCTCTCGAGGTTGAACAGGCCGCAGTGCGAGATCATGGCGCAGAACCGGTCCTCCTGGTCGTGCCCCATCAGCCAGTAGACCGAGTAGCCGCCGAAGCTCGCCCCGATCGCCGCCGTCCGCTCGCGGTCGACGTACGCCTCCTCGAACATCGCGTCGGTCGCGGAGAGGTAGTCCTTCATCGCCTGCCCGCCCCAGTCGCGCGAGATGGCGTCGTTCCAGTCCTGGCCGAAGCCGGGGAGGCCGCGCCGGTTCGGGGCGACGACGACGTAGCCGTTCGCGGCCATCAGGTGGAAGTTCCACCGGTAGCTGAACCACTGGGTGATCGGGCTCTGCGGACCGCCCTGGCAGTAGGTGAGCATCGGGTACTTCTTCGACGCGTCGAACCCGGGCGGCTTGATCACCCAGCAGTGCATCCGCTTGCCGTCGGTCGTCTCGACCCACTTCTCCTCGACGGTCGGGAGCTCGAGGTGCTCGTAGACGTCGTCGTTCACGTGCGTGATCGCCTCCGGCGCGCCGCCCCGGCCGGGGACGCGGACGAGCTCGTACGGCCGCTCCATCGTCGACTTCAGGGCGTAGATCGTCCCTCCGTCGGGCGAGACGATCGGGTGGCCGAGGTTGTGGCGCCCCTCCGTCAGCTGGAAGAGCGTGCCGTCGAGCGCGATCCGGAACAGCTGCGTCGTCCCCTTCGTCGCGGAGGAGAAGACGATCGACCTCGAGTCCGGCGACCACGTGAAGTCGGAGACCCAGTCCGGGAACTCCGCGGTCAGCTCGCGCCGCTCGCCCGTCGCCCGGTCGAGCACCATCAGCCGCTCGCGGTCCGCCTCGAACCCGGCGCGCTCCATCGAGGTCCAGGCGAGGTACTTCCCGTCCGGCGAGTAGAGCGGGGTCCGGTCGAACCCGTCGAGTCCGTCGGTGACGCACGTCGCCTCCCCCCCGGACACGTTCACCACGTACAGGTCCGAGTCGGTGCTCGCCTCCGGGTCGTCGACGATCTTCGCCGTGTAGCAGAGCTCGGTCCCGTCCGGGGACCACGCGATCTGCTCGCCGCCGCCGAACGGCACCAGCGGCGTGTCGACCCGCTCGTCCTTCATCAGGTCGACCGGGTCGCCGCCCTCGACGTCCAGGACGAACAGGTGCGAGTACGTCCCGTCGTACCACGAGTCCCAGTGCCGATAGAGGAGGTCGTCGAGGATCCGCGCGTTCGCCTCGGGGAGGTCCGGGTACGTCGTCTTCAGCTCGGGATCGAGCCGCACCTTCGACGTGAACGAGATCCGCTTCCCGTCGGGCGACCACTGGAAGTTCGAGACCCCCTCCTCCACGTCGGTCAACGCGGCCGCCTCGCCGCCGAACGGGCTGATCGTCCAGACCTGCGGCTTCTCGCCGCGCGACGACACGAACCCGATCGTCTCGCCGTCCGGCGACCACCGCGCGTTCGAGTCCCCCTTCTCGTGCGTCGTCAGCCGCCGCACCGAGAGGTCCTCCGTCCGCAGCAGCCAGAGGTCGGCGTTCCCCGCGTTCTTCTCCAGGTCGTACCGCGTCACCTTGAAGACGATCCACTCCCCGTTCGGCGAGAGCTGCGGATCGGAGACGCGCCCGAGCTTCCACAGGAGCTCGGGGGTCATGCGGGTCGCGGGTTCCTCGGCGGCCGGGAACGCGAGCGAGAGGGCGAGGAGGGAGGAGAGGGACGCGAGCGACGGCATCGGCGGACTCCGTGAGGGCGGCGGGAGCGCGTGAGTCTAGCAGCCCGTCGGAGATGTCATTCCGGGCTGCGGCGGCCCCTCGCGGCCGAGCTCCGCGTTGCGAGATCCTCGGAGTACGGCAAGTATGACTGCGGTCTCGCGCCTCGATCTCGGCCGCGATGAACTCGCCTCGCACCGAGAGCACTTCTTCGACGGGCTGCCGGAGGAAGGGGCCCCACGGCGGGGGCGGGGGAGACGACGTCGGCGCCGACCTCAGTCGAGGCGGCCGACGGCCTCCGCGGCGGCGTCGGCGACGGTTCCGTCCCGGACGAGGCGGGTCGCGGCCTCGATGTCCGGCGCGAACTCGCGGTCGCGCAGCAAGGGCTTCACGACCGTCCGGACGGCGTCGTACCCCGCCCTCGCGCCGGCGCCCGGCTCGATCCAGCGGTCGTGCAGCTCGAGCGCCTGGGCCGCGGCGAGCAGCTCGATCGCGACGACGCGCTCGGCGTTCCGGACGACCTGCCGGAGCTTCCGGCCGGCCCACGTCGCCATCGAGACGTGGTCCTCCTTGCCGGCCGACGTCGGGATCGAGTCGACGGTCGCCGGGTGGGCGAGCGTCTTGTTCTCCGACACGACGGCGGCGGCGGTGACCTGGGCGATCATGAAGCCGGAGTTCAGACCGGGCTCGCGGGCGAGGAAGGCGGGGAGGCCCGAGAGGTCGGGGTTGACGAGGTTCTCGATGCGGCGCTCCGAGATGCTCGCCAGCTCGGCGGCGGCGATCGCGCAGAAGTCGGAGACCATCCCGACCGGCTCGGCGTGGAAGTTCCCCCCGTTCAGGATGGCGTCGTCGGCGGGGAAGAGGAGCGGGTTGTCGGTGACCGAGTTCATCTCCCGCTCGACCACCGCCGCGGCGTGCGCGAAGGTGTCGCGCGCGGCGCCGTGGACCTGCGGCGCGCAGCGGAGGGCGTACGGGTCCTGCACCCGGTCGCAGTGGCGGTGCGAACGGACGACCGCGCTGCGGGCGAGGAGACGTCGGACGTTCGCGGCGACCCGCCCCTGGCCGGCGTGCGGGCGGACCGCGTGGATGCGACGGTCGAACGCCTTCACCGAGCCCCGCAGCGCCTCGATCGTCATCGCGCACGCGACGTCGGCCGTCCGGGCGAGCGACCGGGCCGCGAGGAGGCCGTCGGCGGCGAGCGCGGTCGAGACCTGCGTGCCGTTGATCAGCGCGAGCCCCTCCTTCGCCTGCAGGACCATCGGCGCGAGGCCGAGCTTCCTCGAGAGCGCCGCGCCGGAGAGCCGCTTCCCGTCGAGCCGCGCCTCGCCCTCGCCGATCAGGAGGAGCGCGAGGTGGGCGAGGGGGGCGAGGTCTCCGGAGGCGCCGACCGAACCCTGCTCGGGGAGGAGCGGCGCCACGCCGGCCGTGAAGAGCGCGAGGAGCCGGTCGATCAGCTCCGGGCGGACGCCGGAGTGGCCGCGGGCGAGGGCGTTGGCGCGCAGCACGAGCGCGAGCCGCGCGACCCCGTCGTCGAGCGGGTCGCCGGTCCCCGCCGCGTGCGAGAGGAGGAGGTTCCGCTGCAGCAGCTCGAGGTCGTCCCGACCGATCCGGACGCGCGACAGCTTCCCGAACCCGGTGTTGATGCCGTACAGCGCCTCGTCCGCGCCGGCGCGGCGCTCGACCAGCGCGCGCGCGTCCCGGACGGCCCGCCTCGCGTCGCGCGTCAGCGTCGCCTTCGGACGCTCGCCGCGCACGACACGGCGGGCGTCCTCCAGCGTGAAGGAGCGACCGTCGATCTTCATGGGGGAATTCTCCTCGATGACGGTATCGTCATCGTCGGACCCGGGTCGGATCCTAGATGATTCGGTCCGACCCCGGAAACGGTGATACCGGTGTTTCCGGTGAGCGGCGGTCACCATGCGAAACACGATCCTCGGGCTCCTCCTGCTCGTCTCCCCGGGGTGTGCGTTCGGCACCCTGGAGGAGGGCGACCCGCTTCCCGCCGACGCGGTCGACCGGCTGCGGGTCGGCATGACGAAGTCGGAGGTCCTCCGGCTCCTCGGGCCCCCGGAGGAGTTCCGGCGCCCCGAGCTGGTCGACGCGCTGCTGCGCGACGCCGTGCCGCCGGAGACGGTCGACGCGTCGGCCGCCATCCTCGACGACGTCTTCTCGTACCGGTACACGCGCGGCGACCTCCGCGTCTACTCCGTGATCCTGTTCACGTGGATGCGCGCCGACGTCCGGAGCGACGACCTCGTCGTCTTCTTCGACGACGCGGGGAGGGTCGAGGAGTTCGCGTACCGGGCCGACGCCACGGGGAGCGGGTCGTGAGGGGGGGCTCGCCGGCGCGATACGTCGCGCTCCTCTCGCTCTCGCTCTCCGGCGGCTGCTTCACCCACTACGAGTCGCGCGGGGCGCCGGTCGCGTTCGGCGAGGAGAGCGTCGCGCTCCTCCGGAAGGGGCGGACCACGCGCGAGGACGTCCTCCGCTGGTTCGGCGCGCCGTCCGACGTCTCGGCCACCCGGTCCGGCGAGTCGTACCGGTACGTCCGGCGGAAGCGGCGCGAGGAGGGGGTCGACGTCGGAGTGTCGGCCCTGTTCGGGCTCCTCTCGCTCTCGGTCTTCCGGACCGCGACCGAACGCGAGGACCTCGAGAACCTGACGCTCCTGTTCGACGAGCGCGGCGTCCTCGAACTCTGGTCGTTCACGCCGCTCCCCGGGGAGGGTTGAGCGATGACGCGCCGGCGTCTCGCGGCGCGGGCGGCCGCCGTCGGCGCGGTCGCGGCGGGATGCCACTTCGGACCGTTCGTCGACGTGCACGACGCCGCGATCGGGCCGGACGTGCGGGAGATCGTCCGGAGGGGGCCGCGGCCGGGGGCGACCCTCGGCGACCTTCTCGACCTCGCGGGCCCGCCGACGCGGATCGAACGGCGCCGGGACGAGCTGTTCCTCTGGTGGGAGCGTCGGACGTTCACGCGGGAGTGGATCGGTCTCGGCCTCGGCGCGCTCGGGTTCAACCTCCAGCTGGTCGATCGCTCGACGTCGCGCCGGGCGGGCGAGCGGCTCCTCTGCGTCGTCCGGGACGGGCGGGTCGTCGCCGTCGGGACGACGCCGCCGGACGCTCTCAGCGCCGGAGCCGCAGCTCGTACACCGTGATCGGGGGGCGCGCGATCGTCTCGACCGTCTCGAGGCCGCGCGGCGCGAGGGCGTTCACGCCGGCGCCCGCCCGGCCCTCCCCCGCGACCGCGACGTAGAACGCCGGCCGTCCCTCCCGGACCCACCGGACGAGGTCGGCGAGCGTCGCGTCGTCGGTCCGATCGCCCGACGCGAGCGACCGGACGCTCGGGGTCCTCCCGTCCCGCCCCCTCAGCCCGTGCTCGTCGATCGCGGCGAGGTGCGGGTCGGCGGTCCGACGGTTCGTCACGATCACCTCGCGGCCGTCGCCGAGCGCGGGGACGGCGAGCGTCACCGGAAAGTTGCAGACGACGATCGAATCGCGCGGCAGGTCCGCGTCGAGCGAGGAGAGCCACCGAGTCATCGGCGTCACTGGCCGGACCCGCGGCGTCGCGAGGACCTCGGGGGCGAGCTCGCGCGCCGGCGCGACGATCGCGGCGGCGAGGAGGAGGGCGCCGGCGAGCGCGCCCCCCGGCCCGCCGGCGCGCGGCCCGAGGAACCGGGCGACGCCGCCCCGGATCGCCTCGGCGCCCGATCCCGCGAGGATCGCGAGGAGCGGCAGGAGCGGCACGAGGAACCGGGGATCGGTCCGGTTGAGCACGACGTGGAATCCGACGATCGCCGGCAGCGTGGTCCCCGCCGCGAGGGAGAGGAGGCGCGCGACGGGGCAGCGACGCGCCAGCCCCAGGAGGCGAACGAGGCCGACGATCGCGAGCGCCGCGGCGCCGACGCTCCAGAGCGACCCGGCGCCGAGCAGCTCGCGCCCGAGCGCCGCGAGGCTCGCCGCGTCGCTCGATCCCGTCGACGCGCCGGTCGGCGCCCAGTACCGCTCCCCGTCGACCAGCGGCGAACCGAACGTCCGCCACCGGTGTCCCGCGAGGAGGAGGAACGCGACGACCGTCGGGAGCGCGACGAGCCCGACCCCGCCGAGCCTCCTTCCCGCCGGCGGCGCGAGCGCGTGACGCGTGCCGAGGAAGAGGAGGAGCGGCAGGAGGGCCGCCGCGTTCGAGGGGCGGACGGCCACCGCGAGCCCGGCCGCCAGCCCGGCCAGCAGGAGGGCGCCCCGCCGCGGGACGCGATCTCGCCGCCGCCACGGCGCGAACGCGCCGGCGAGGAGGAGCACGCCGACGAGCGCCGCGGACGTGGTCTCGCTCGTCGCGAGTCCGCTCCGGTCGATCGCGAGCGGGGAGAGGGCGACCACCGCGCCGGCCGTCACGCCGCCGAGGCCGCCCGCGGCGAGCGCGCCGAGGGGGACGACGACCGCCACGCCGGCGAGGCCGAACAGGAACGCCGCGTCGCGGGCCGCCGACGGGTCGCCTCCCTCGAGCGCCACGACCGGCGCGGCGAGGAGCGGGAATCCGGGCGGGAGGCGGGGCGGGTACGCGGCGTCGCCGATCCGGAGGGAGAACTCCCCGCGCTCGGCGATCGCCCGCGCGGCGAGCCCGGCCTCGAGCGCCTCGGGGCGCGGCTTCAGGTCGGGTCCCTCGCGGGGCGCCGCCTTCACGCGAACGAACGCCGCGACCGCGAGGAGCGGGAGCGCGGCGATCGCGAGGACGAGGGTCGACCGCGTCACGGGCGCGGCGGACGGCGGCGGCTCACCGCCGGTTCTTCAGACCCATCTGGCGCAGGCCGGTGAACAGGAACTCCCGGAACTCGGCCTCGAAGTCGGCCCAGTCCTCGTCGGTCTCGAGGTAGAAGATCTCCTCGAACGCCTCGCCGCCCCCTTCGCCGCGCACCTCGGCGCGCATGTAGTCGTGGAACTGCGGCAGGTACTTCCCGTCCTGGTAGTAGTTCAGGAACATGCAGAGCGCCCACCCCTGCGAGTAGACCATCCCGGTCAGCCGCTGGTTCGCGCCGTTCGCCTCCTGCGAGTTCTGCGCCGCCTTGAACTGCCAGAAGCCGAGGTGGACGAGATCCTTCAGGGGGAGCGCGTCCCCGGTCATCGTCTTCCCCTGCACGTCCGAAGATCGCGTGCAGGAGCTTCTCTTCGGGGGTCAGCTCGCTCTTGGACTTCGGCGAAACTTTGCCGACCAGGATGTCCCCCGGTTCGACGAACGTGCCAACACGCACAACCCCGAAGTCGTCGAGATTCGCCAATGCCTTGGGAGGCACATTCGGGATGT
>JAUIEL010000904.1 GCA_030428825.1 bacterium | reverse complement strand
CGGCGACGCGGCTCGCGGGCGACCTCCCGGGCGTCGTCCGGGACGGGGGAGAGGCGCTCGCCGCGACCTCGCGCGCGCCTTCCCCCCCGCCGCGCGAGCCGCCGCCGCCGGCGAAGAACCTCCTCGTCCTGCTGGTCGACACGCTGCGGGCGGACCATCTCGGCTGCTACGGCTACACGCGCGACACCAGCCCGCACGTCGACGCGTTCGCCCGGGAAGGGGTCCTGTTCGAGCGCGCGGCCACGCCGAAGCCGAAGACCTCGCCCGCGGTGGCGTCGTTCTTCACCGGGACCTGGCCGCAGACCCACCGGGTCCACCGGACGTCGACCGTCCTGCCCGACGAGGCGACGACGATCGCCGAGGTCCTCGCGGGCGCCGGCTTCGCGACCTGCGGGGTGAGCGCCAACGTGAACGTCGCCGAGGTGTTCAACTATCACCAGGGGTTCGACCGGTTCACGTCCGTGCGGCGGATCAAGGAGCCCGGTCGGCGGGTCGACAAGCACGCGGGCCGGGTCAAGGACACCTTCCTCGAGTGGTTGGAGGAGCGCGGCGACGAGCGCTGGTTCGGCTACGTGCACTTCATCGATCCGCATTCGCCGTACCGCCCGCCGCCGGGGTATCGGGAGCGGTTCGAGGGGGACGCGCTCGACGGCCGCCTCGGCGATCGACCCGAGCTCCCGATGCTCGAGGACGACTACATCGACGGGATCCACCGCTCGGTCTGGCTCGACGCGGCGCAGACCGACCTCGACGAGTACGTGTCGCGCTACGACGGGGAGATCGCGTTCACCGACGAGGCGATCCGCGACGTCCTTCGGGCGCTCGATCGGCTCGGGCACGCCGACGACACGGTCGTCGTCTTCACCGCCGACCACGGCGAGTCGATCGACGAGCACCACGCGTTCTTCAACCACGGGCTCTTCCCGTACGAGGAGCAGGTGCACGTCCCGCTCGTCGTGCGGGGGCCGGGGCTGGCCCGGGACGTCCGGCGCGGGGACGAGGTCTCGCTCGTCTCGCTGATGCCGACGCTCCTCGAACTCGTCGGGGTGCCGATCCCGGAGACCGTCGACGGGACGCCGTTCACCGGCGCGCTCCTCCCGGGCGCGACGGCCGACGCCGGCGGGCCGACGTTCGTCTCCGCCCGGTCCGGCCGTCGGCACGGGATCCGAGGGGTCCGGCTCGGGGACGCGAAGTATCTCGAGCGGACCGAAGGGCTCGACCCGAGCGAGGTCCTCGATTGGAGGAACGTCCTCCTCCCCGGCAAGCGCCTCCCTCGCTCGCTGTCGGAGCACCGGAACTCCGACCTCCTCCGCGAGCTGTACGACCTCGCGGCCGATCCGGGAGAGTCCAGGAACCTCGCCTGGCGCCGGCCGGAGGAGGCGGGCCGGCTCTCGGGGATGCTCGCCGCGCACCGCCAGGCGGCGGCGCCGATCGGACCGAGGCCGAAGGTGCTCGACCGGGACTCCCTCGACGCCGAGACCGGCGAGGAGCTGGAGCAGATGGGGTACCTCGGGCGGACGAAGTGAGCGCGGTCACCGCCACGGGAGAGCGCGGCCGAGCCGCGCGGCGAGCCGGTCGTCGTGCGGCCGGTACCACGCGGCCAGCTCCGCGGCGACGGCCGGGTCGATCGGGTCGTACGGATACCGGTTGTGCGCCCGACGCGTCTCCGTCCGTTCCCAGGCGAACGGTCGGAGTCCGAGGAACTCCGCGATCTCCGTCAGCACCTCCGTCGGAGCCGAGAAGAGCCGCTCGCTGAACTCCACGCGCAGCCGGTCGCGGCCGACCGCCTCTTCCCACCGCTCGAGCTGGCGGGCGTACAGCCCGCGTTCGACGTAGGCGTTCCTCCGGAATCGGCTCGGCTCGTCGCCGTCCGGGACCGGCTCCGCGTCGAGCGCCCCCACCTCCTCCGCCACCG
>JAUIEL010000186.1 GCA_030428825.1 bacterium | reverse complement strand
CTCCTCCGGCCCCGCCTCGCCCGCTCCGGACTTCCTCACCCGATTCCAGGATTGGGTAAGGGGGAACAAGGAGGGGACCCATGTTGGCGCTGACGCGGAGCGCTGTCGTCGTCGGTCGTCCTCCGCGCCAGCGCCCTCTCTCCTGCTCTCCCTTGCTCTCCCCTGCTCTCCCCTGCTCTCCCCTGCTCTCGTTGCTCCCCTGCGTCCCGCCCTGTACGGTCCTGAACCCCTTGGCGCCGGATTGGGAGATCACGATGGCACGTCGTCCGACGATCGCGTTCGACATGGAGACGGTCGGCGTCGACTGGGACGGGCTCGACGAGCCGACCCGGACGTACCTGGTCGGGCGGTCGACGCGTCGGCTCGCGTCGAGCGGTCGGCTCGACACCGAGGGAGGGCCGGAGGCGGTGGCGCGCGAGGCGCTCGGGCTCTCGCCGGGGACGGGGCGGGTCGTGGCGATCGCGCTCCAGAACGTCCACTCCGGGCACGGCGCGTTGTTGTACGAGGGGACGGAGGGGTGGACGGAGATCGAGCCGGGGAAGACGCAGGTCTACCGCGGTGACGAGGCCGGCATCCTGCGGGCGTTCTGGGAACTCCTCGAGCAGTACGGCCGGGTCGTGACGTACCACGGCCGCGGCTTCGACATCCCGTTCGCGTACCTCCGCTCCGCGCTCCACGGCATCCGCCCGTCCCGTCAGCTCCTCGGGAACCGGTTCTCGATCGTCGATCACTGCGACCTCGCCGAGGTCCTCACCTTCTTCGGCGCCGCCCAGGAACGATTCTCGCTCGACTACTGGTGTCGCCGCTTCGGCATCACCTCGCCGAAGGAGAAGGGGATCGACGGCTCCCAGGTCGGCGCCTACTACCGCGACGGCCGCATCGACGAGATCGCCGAGTACTGCCTCCGCGACGCGGTCGCGACGGCCGAGCTGTACCGCAAGGTCGAGAAGACGCTGATCGACCTCTATCTCAAACGGGGGTAGGGGGAAGGAAGGGGAGGAACGAGAGGTCGCTGACGCGGAGGATCGGCATCGACGCCGGCCCTCGAGGCCGACCCGCCCCATGGGGCGCGAAGACGATCCCGAACGCGTTCCGAGCCGCGTGGCGATTTGTGTTCGGCGCCTCTCGTCGCCATTCGTACACCCTGCGGAAGCTCCACCCGGATCCGACGTACAATCGCCCGCAGGCCCTGCTGTTCCACACCCCCGGAGGAGGCCATGGCTCCTGTCCTCTCGACGCTCGGTCGTCGCCGCGTCCCGCTCGCTCTCCTGGCCGTCTCGGCCCTTCTGCTCCCCGCGGAGGTCGCCGATGCGGGCTCGCGGAAGGGGAGTCGCGGCGGCGGAGGGGGGAAATCCTCGGTCAGCCGGAGCAGCGGGGGCGGAAGCCGGGTCTCGTCCGGCCGGTCGTCCGGGGGGGCCTCCAGCCGGTCGTCGTCGCGATCGAGCCGGAGCAGCGGTCGGTCTTCGTTCGGTTCGAGCCGATCGTCCTCCAGCCGTTCCTCCTCCAGCCGGTCGTCGTACGGCTCCAGCCGCTCCTCCAGCCGCTCCTCGTACGGCTCCAGCCGGTCGTCCAGCCGCCCCACGTACGGGTCGAGCCGCTCGAGCGGCAGCTCCAGGTACGAGTCGAGCGGGTCGTCCGGACGGTCGACCTACGGCTCCTCGTCGTCCCGCCGCTCGACGTACGGCTCGTCGCACACGGGGTACGACGCGCGCCGCTCCTCCGCGCCGACGACGCCGAGCCGGGTGCCGTACCGCGTCGAGTCCTCCCGTTCGACCACGCGTCCGAGCGTCCGGGACTCCGGCTCGCGGCGGACGATCACCCCGTCGACGCTCGGTCCGTCGATGACGCTCGACCGGTTCTCCCGCTCCTCGGGGACGCGCGCCTCGACGACGACCCGCCGATCGACCGGGACGCTGGCGCCGTCCCGCCTCGACTCCTCGTCGCGGACGCGGCGCGTCGGCGGCACGGAGTCGCGCGTCGCCGACACGGGCGCCACCCGCGGCCGCCTCGCCGACTCCGCCTATCGGACGCGCTCGTCGACGATCGAGTCGCGGCTGGCGGACCGGAACGCGACCGCCCGCGCCCGCTCGATCACCGAGGCGGACCTGCAGCGATCCCGCACCCTCGGGACGAACGAGCGGTCGCGCGACGCGGTGAGGGAGGCGTTCCGCCACGGTCGTCCGCCCGCCGAGGCCGCGCCGTCCCCGCTCGGGAAGGACTTCGACAAGTTCCAGGACCACGACTGGGACGATTACTGGGACGACTACTGGGACGGGTACTGGGACGGGTACTTCGACAACTACGGAGACTTCGTCTCGGACAACTGGTGGTGGGGCCTCTTCACCCCGTTCTGGCACTTCCCCTACTACCACCACCACTTCTTCGGCTGGAACTACCCGTACTTCCGCTCTCACTGGTGGTTCCACTTCCACTTCGGGTACTTCCCGATCTACAACCACTACGTCTACCCGTACTACGTCTCGTACCAGCCGGTGTACGTCCCGACGTACTCCACCGCGGTCGTGTACCAACCGGTCTACGTCGAGCCGGCCGCCACCGAGGTCGCGCCGGCGCCCACGGTCGGTGAGGTGCCGCCCTACCTCGCCCAGCAGCTGAACGAGCTCGCCGGCAACGAGACGGCGATCACCTGGCTCGAGAGCGGCGCGCGGAAGTTCAAGGCCGGCCAGTTCGAGGAGGCGGCGGACGCGTTCCGGCGGGCGATGCTCCTCGAGCCGCGGAACGCCGTGCCGAAGTTCGCCCTCGGGCACACGCTGTTCGCCCTCGGCGACTACACGAACGCGGCCTTCATGCTGCGCCGCGGGATGCAGATCCTGCCGCAGTGGCCGAGCGTCGGGACGTCGCTGCACGAGCTGTACGGCAACCCGGACGACCTCGCCGAGCACACGATCGCGCTGCGGATCTTCCTCGACGCCCAGCCGGGCGACGGCGACGCGCGGTTCCTCCTCGGATACGTGTCGTTCTTCTCCGGCGACCTCGACGCGGCGGACGCGGCGTTCCAGAGCGTCGCCGCGACGAACCCGACGAGCGTCGAGACCCAGGCGTTCCTGGGTCGGATCGCCGAGATCCGCGCGGCGCTCCCGGCGGACGTCGTCGAGGTCCCGACGCCGCCGGGCGGCTGATCCGAGCCGACGCGCGGTTCGGGGGCGGGCCGGCGAGGGGCGACCTCGCCGGCCCGCTGCCGTTCAGGCGGGAGACGCCTCGCCGTAGATCCGCTTCACGACCTCCTCGATCGACGCCTCCTCGATCGCGACGTCGGCGATCTCGAAGCGGGCGAGGACCACCTTGATCAGTTCGGCCGGCGCGAGCCGCGTCCGCTCGAACGTCGCCCGGAACCGGCACGGCCCCTTCCGTTCCCAGCGGACCGCGTCCCCGACCCCCGCCAACGCCTCGCGGAACCGCTCGAGGTCGACCTCCGCGGCGAGGTCGACCTCCACGTGGACCGTGCCGGCGTGCCGCGCCTTCATCTCGGTGAGCGGGCCGTCGAACAGGATCCGGCCGTGGTCGATGACGATCACGCGCCGGCAGAGCTCCTCGATGTCGCGGAGGTCGTGCGTGGTGAGGAGGATCGTCGTGGAGAGCTCGCGGTTCAGCTCGCGCAGGAACGATCGGACCGAGTCCTTCGCCACCACGTCGAGTCCGATCGTCGGCTCGTCGAGGAAGAGGAGCGGCGGGTCGTGCAGCAGGCTCGCCGCCAGGTCGCAGCGCATCCGTTGGCCGAGCGACAGCTTCCGGACCGGCGTCCGCAGGAGCGGCTTCAGCTCGAGGATCGAGTCGAGCCGGTCGAGCTGCGCCTCGAGCGCGCCGCGTTCGACGCCGTAGATCTTCGCCAGCAGACGGAACGACTCGATGACGGCGATGTCCCACCAGAGCTGCGTCCGCTGCCCGAAGACGACGCCGATCCGCCGCGTGAAGGTGCGACGGTCGCGGTGCGGCACGAGGCCGTCGACGAGGAGCCGCCCCGCCGTCGGCACGAGGATCCCGGTCAGCATCTTGATCGTGGTCGACTTCCCGGCGCCGTTCGGGCCGATGTAGCCGACGATCTCGCCGCGATCGATCGCGAACGAGACGCCGTCGACCGCGCGGAGCGGCCGGTGACGCCGGTGGAAGAGGTCCCCCACCGCGCCGAGGACCCCCTCGCGCCGGTCGAAGACCGAGAACTCCTTGACGAGCCCCTCGACGTCGATCAGCGGCACGGGCGTCGGCTCAGCCGCCGTCGACGGTGAGGATCAGCACCGCCTGCTCGGTCCCCGACGAGGAACGTCGCGAGAGGAGCGCGGTCGCCGCCGAGTCGGTCGTCCGGTCGTGGCTCGCCAGCAGGAACGGCCGCCCGAGCGGGACCCGGACGCTGGTCGTCGCCTCGGTCACGCGCACGGTCTCGCCGCGCGCCCCGAGCTGGCTGAAGATCGGCGTGAGGGTCACCTGGACCGCGCCCGGCCCGGCCGGCGTGCAGATCGTCTCGAGCGAGGTTCCGACGGACTGCCCCTCGGGGACCACGAGCCCGTACGGACGGCCGCCGACGCGGAACGGCACGACGTAGCGCGTCTCGCCGACGAACAGCGAGGCCGGGTAGTCCGGCGCCATCATCAGCATCGCCTCTTCGCGCGTCGCGTCGCGGCTCGACCGGAGATGCCCGTCGAGCATCCCGTAGAACCCGTCCTTGGCGACGCCGACCCGGAACCCGGCGTCCGGCGCGGCGCCGCCGGCCTGGACGTCCCAGTGGTCGTCGGTGTACCCGACCACGGCGCCGATCGCGGACGAGTCCGCCTCGGAGAACCAGACCCGCTCGACGCGGACCCGGTAGTTGCCGGTCGGGATCGGGAGGGAGCGCGCCTCGTCGATGCGGCGCCGCGCGTCGGCGAACGGGTCGCCGGAGCGGGTGTCGGAGGTCGACGGAGCGCCGCCCCCCGTCGTCGTCGACGGGCTCCGCGGAGGCGTCGCCCCGGACTCGTACGCCCGGCAGCCGGCGAGGATCGCCGTGACCGCCAGGAGGAGGATCGTCAGTTCGCGTCGCCCCATTGCTCCGGCCTGTGGACGTGGGTGTCCCCCCTCTTCAGGAGGCGGATTCGTTGCTCGGCCTCGACCTTGTGCGTCTCGAGCTGCCACTTCCGCTCGGAGTCACCGCCGGTCTCGTACTCTCCGATCGCGCCGACGAAGCTCTCGAACGTCTCGATCGCCTCGTCGAGCCGCCCCTGGTCGGCGAGCGCGTCTCCGACGAGCGCGAGGGTCGGCTTCTCCCCCTCCGTCCAGTGATGGCGGTTCCGCTCGAGCACCGGACCGAGCGTCGCGAGCGCGTCGTCCGGACGCTTCGCGATCTCGAGCTGCACGCGAGCCAGTCGCACGCGCGCGCCGTCGTCGTCCGGGCTCTTCTCGACGAGCGCGCGGGCCTGGCCTAACGCCTCCTCCACCGCGCGCTTGCGGCGTCGCGCCGGCCCGGTCGCGATCCACGCCGACGCCGCGCCGAGAACCGCTCCGACGGCGATCGAGATCTCCAGCGTTCCCATGTCTGCTCCATCGCGCCGAGGGGCCGCGGATTGTACCCGCGGCGCTGGTATACTCCTTGCCGATACCGTCTTCGGCCCGAAAGACCCCTCGAAAAAGGACTCGGCATGCCTCAGCGGAAGGTCGTCATCATGGGAGCCGCGGGGAAGGACTTCCACGTCTTCAACACGTGCTACCGGGACGAACCGGACGCTCGAGTCGTCGCCTTCACCGCGACGCAGATCCCGGGCATCGACGACCGCCGCTACCCCGCCTCCCTCGCCGGCGAGGCGTATCCCGACGGGATCCCGATCCTCCCCGAGGAACAGCTCGCGGAGATCGTCCGCGAGCACGGCGTCGACGACGTCGTCTTCGCCTACTCCGACGTCTCGTACGCGTACGTCGAGGATCGCGGCAACGTCGCCCGGAAGGCGGGCGCGCAGTTCCACCACTTCGACGTCGACCGGACGATGCTCCCCTCGAAGCGCCCGGTGATCGCGGTCTGCGCGGTCCGGACGGGCTGCGGGAAGAGCCAGACCTCGCGGCGGATCCTCACCCTCCTGCGCGAGCGCGGGAAGAAGGTCGTCGCGATCCGCCACCCGATGCCGTACGGCGACCTCGCCAAGCAGGCGGTCCAGCGGTTCGCCACGCTCGACGACCTGACGAAGCACGAGTGCACGATCGAGGAGATGGAGGAGTACGAGCCGCACATCCGGCACGGACACGTCGTCTACGCGGGCGTCGACTACGGCGCGATCCTCGCCGAGGCCGAGAAGGAGGCGGACGTCATCCTCTGGGACGGCGGGAACAACGACACGCCGTTCTACCGGCCCGACCTCCACATCACCGTGGCGGACGCCCTCCGGCCCGGGCACGAGCTCGACTACTTCCCGGGGCGCGTCAACTTCGAGCGGGCCGACCTCATCCTGATCAACAAGTGCGACTCCGGCGACGAGGCGTCGATCGCCCAGATCGAGCGGAACGCGGCGCAGCTCAACCCGGACGCGAAGATCGTCCGCGCCGAGTCGCCGGTGACCGTGAGCGACCCGGACGCCATCCGCGGGAAGCGGGTGCTGGTGGTCGAGGACGGCCCGACGCTGACGCACGGCGGGATGAAGATCGGCGCCGGCGTCGTCGCCGCCCGGAAGTGCGGCGTGGCGGAGATCGTCGACCCGCGGCCGTTCGTGGTCGGGGAGATCGCCGACACGTTCGCGAAGTACCCGGAGACCGGCAAGGTCCTCCCCGCGATGGGGTACGGCGAGAAGCAGATGCAGGACCTGGCGGCGACGATCGCCGCCGCGAACTGCGACGCGGTCGTCATCGGCACGCCGATCGACCTCGCGCGCGTCGTCCGGATCGACAGGCCGCACGTCCGGGTGACGTACGAACTCGGCGAGAGCTCCGACGCGCCGCTCCTGGCCGCGATCGAGGCCGCCCTCGCCCGGCACGGCTGATCGGAGCCCCGCCATGATCGACCTCAAGGGACGCCACTTCCTCTCCACGCTCGACTTCTCCGTCGAGGAGATCCGCTCGATCGTCGACCTCGCGCTCCGCATGAAGGGCGACCAGACGATGGGGATGCTCCCCGGCCGCGTGTTCGGGATGATCTTCTTCAACCCCTCGGTCCGGACCCGCGTGTCGTCCGAGTCGGCGATGGCGCGCATGGGTGGCCACGCGATCGCGCTCCACCCGGGGCGGGACACGTGGAACTTCGAGCACCGCGAGGGGATCGTGATGGACGGGAACACGCAGGAGCACGTGAAGGAGCTCGCGCCCGTCCTCTCCTCCATGTGCGACGCGGTCGGCATCCGGAAGTCCGAGCTCGTCACGACCGGCCTGTCGAAGGCGGAGGTGACGACGTCGTACGACGACCTGAAGCAGGACGCGTTCATCCACGCCTTCGCCAAGCATTCCCGCAAGCCGGTGGTGAACCTCGAGTCGAACTCGTCGCACCCGCTGCAGGGGCTGGCCGACATGGCGGCGATGGTCGAGAAGCTCGACGGCCCGCCGAAGGGGAAGAAGTACGTCCTCACCTGGGCGTACCACCCGAAGCCGCTCCCGGTCGCGACGCCGCACTCGCAGCTGCTCGCGGCCGCCGACCTCGGCATGGACGTGACGATCCTCCGTCCGGACGGCTGGGACCTCGCGCCGGAGATGGTCGAGGCGGCGCGCGGCCGGACCGAGTCCCAGGGCGGCTCGCTCACGGTGACCGCCGACCAGGAGGCCGCCTACTCCGGCGCCGACGTCGTCTGCGCCAAGGCGTGGGGCTCGCTCGACCACTACGGCCGGTTCGACGAGGAGTCGGCGGCGAAGGACGCGATCCGGGCGGACTGGACCGTCGACGAGGCGAAGATGGCGCGCACGAACGACGCCCTCTTCATGCATTGCCTCCCGGTCCGACGCGGGATCGTCGTCACCGACGGCGTCATCGACTCGAGGAACTCGATCGTCACCACCGAGGCGGAGAACCGCCTCTGGACGGTCGCCGCGCTCCTCCAGTGCCTGATCGCGGGGTGAGCGACGTCGAGGTCCGGATCGCCGGGCCGGCCGACGCCCCGTTCGCCGCCGCGGCCGCGGCGCTCATCGATCGGGCGGCGGCCGTGGCGGACATCGCCCGGCGCGACGAGGAGCTCCTCCGGGGGAAGATCGAGGCGGGGCGCGCGGCGATCGCGCTCGACGGGGACGCGCTGGTCGGGTTCGGCTACTTCTCCGCCTGGGAGGGCGGCCGCCGCGTGTCGCACTCCGGCCTCGTCGTCCGGCCGGACCACCGCGGCGAGGGGCTGGGGCGCCGGCTGAAGCTCGCCCTGTTCGAGGCGTCGCGGCGGCAGTTCCCGCGCGCGACGACGATCAGCCTGACCACGTCGCCCGCGGTCGAGCGCCTGAACCTCTCGCTCGGGTTCCGGCGCGCGCCGCTCGAGGAGCTGACGGACGACCCGGAGTTCTGGAAGGGGTGCCGGACCTGCCGGAACTACGAGCGGGTTCGGGCGGAGGGGAAGCGGTGCTGCTGCTTCGGCATGATCCGGCCGCCCGACGCCGCGCCGGACGACGGGGGCGCCGCGTGATCCCCGCGGGCGACGACCTCCGCCGCCGGGTCGAGGCACGGCGCGACGACGTGATCTCCCTGTTGCGCGAGACGATCGCGATCGGCTCGATCACCGGCGAGGAGGAGGCGTTGGCGGCCTTCTGCGCCGACTGGCTCGCGGACCGCGGCGCGGAGGTCCACACGCCGCCCGCGAAGGGACGCCGGAACGTCGTCGGCGTCGTCGGCGCCGGGACGCCGGCCGTCGTCCTCTCCGGCCACCTCGACACCGTCCCGCCGAACGCGGGCGCCTGGTCGGCCGACCCGCTCGACCCGGTCGTCCGGGACGGCCGGGTGTACGGTCTCGGGGCGTCCGACCTGAAGGCGTCGCTCGCGGCGGCGTACGTCGCCGCCGATCTCCTCCGCGAGGAGGGCCTCCCCGGACGCGTGGTGACCGCGTTCACCGTCGAGGAGGAGACGACCGGGGACGGCACCCGCGCGTTCCTGGAGTGGGCGGACGAGACGTCGTTCCTCGCGTTCGACCGGACGCTCTGCGTGGTGACCGAGCCGACCGGCCTGTCGCGGATCTCGCTCGGCAGCCGCGGCGCGCTCTTCCTCCGGCTCGACGTCACCGGACACGGCGGCCACGGCAGCCGCCCGCATCTGTCGCGCAGCCCGATCGTCGCCGCGCGGCGGATCCTCGCCGGATGCGACGCGATCGCCGAGCGCTGGCGGCGCGAGCACGGCGACCCGCGCTTCCCCGACAGCACGATCACCGCCACGTCCCTGACCGCCGGCGACGTCCGCGGCCACAACGTCGTCCCGCAGACCGCCACGATGATGCTCGACTGTCGTCTCACGCCGTCCGTCGCGGCCGACGACTTCGCGGTCGTCCGTCGGGACGTCGGCGCGCTCCTCGACGAGGTCCGCGCCGGAGGGTTCGAGATCGCCGTCACGGAGCAGTACCCGCGCCCGGGCCACGAGCTCGCCGCCGATCACCCGTGGGCCCGCGCGGCGGCCGAGGTCCTGGTCGACGAGATGGGGTTCGAGGACGCCGGGCTCCACCACACGCCGGCCGGGAACGACGCGTGCTTCTTCGGCGAGCGGGGCGTCCCGACGATCAACAAGCTCGGGCCGGGGCTGCCGGAGTGCGCGCACGTCGTCGACGAGTTCGTGCCGATCGAGAACGTCGTGCGCGCGGTCGAGCTGTACGTCCGCCTGGCGCGGCGCGGACTGCGGCTGCTGGAGGGGCCGGCCCCGTGAGGTGGGCGGCGGCCGTCGTCGGGCTCGCGCTGACGACGCTGCTCGTGCTGCTCGCCCGCGACCACGTCGGGACGCCGACGCTCGCGCTCGAGCACCCGGAGGCGAACGCGTTCGTCCGTCTCGAGTTCGAGCTCCGGCCCGCCGGCCCGGTGAAGGATCTCGTCCTCGCGATCGCGCTCCCGACCGACCTGCCGGGGCGCCAGACCGTGCTGGAGCTCGACGCGACGCACCCGATGCGCGAGGTCCGTACGGCGCGCGGGAACCGGATCGGACGCGTCGTCCTGCCGGAGGTCTCGGACCGGACGACGGTCACGGTCGAGGCGGAGCTGCGCGTCCACCCGTTCGATCTCGCCGCCCGGCCGGTCGCGCCGCCGCTCGGGACCGCCGACCGCGTTCGCGCGCTCGGGGCCGAGTCGGGGCTCGAGGCGGACCACCCGGAGATCGTCGCGCTCGAGGAGGGGATCGAGGGGGAGCGGCTCGCCTGGATCGAAGCGGCGCTCGCCCGGGTCCACGACCACGTCCGCTATCAAGGCTACGTCGGCTCGCGTCCCGGCGCGCTGGCGACGCTCCGGAGCGGCGAGGGGGACTGCTCCGACCAGACCGACCTCCTGGTCGCCCTCTGCCGCGCGGGCGGGGTGCCGGCGCGCCACGCGTACGGCCTGGAGCTCCGGGGGCGGACGACGAACCGCCACTCCTGGGCCGAGATCGCTCACCCGGACGGAGGT
>JAUIEL010000185.1 GCA_030428825.1 bacterium | reverse complement strand
GTGGCGGGCCCGCGCGCCGAGCCTCCGCGCCGAGCGCGCCGGCGCCGACGCGGCCGGGATGGCGGGGCTGACGGGCCGCGCCCGCGACGCCGCCGCCGACTGGGCGCCCGTGCGGGCGCTGTTCCGGCGAGCGCTCGACGCCGCCGAGATCGACCTCGTCGACTCCGCGATCCTCGCCCGCGGACGAAGCGCCTCCGCCGCGACGGCGGACGAGGTGTTCAAGGAGATCTGGCCGTACGTCGGCCACCCCGTCGAGTCGATCCGCCGCTCCGCGGTCGCCGCGCTCGGCCTCCTCCCCGGCGACCGGGCCGGCCCGGTGCTCGTCTCCCTGCTGAGCCAGCCCCGCAACACCGACCCGGTGACGAACGGCATCGCCGCCGTCGCCCTCGGGTACCGCTCGGCCCCCGAGGGGATCGGCGCGCTGCTGCGGACCGTCGATCGCGAAGGACCCGAGGAGACGCGGTCGGCGGCGGTCGTCGCCCTCGGCCTGTACCGCGACGCGCGCCGCGAGATCGTCCTCGCGCTGACCGAGCGACTCGCCGACGAGACGCTCCCCGAGAGCGTCCGCGCGCAGCTCCCGATCTCGCTCGGGCGGCTCGGCGACGAGGCCGCGCCGGCGATCCCCGCGCTCGAGGAGACCGCGCGCCGCGACCGCTCCGAGCCGGTCCGCCGCGCCGCGATCGTCGCGCTCGGCGCGCTCGTCTCCCCCGAGGACGACGACGCCGTCCGCCGGCTCGTCGCCGTCGCGGATCGCGCCCGCACCGGCGCCTCGCGCGGCGCGGCCCTCCTCGCCCTCGGCGAAATCGCGCGACGCGCGACGCCGGACGACGCGCGGACCGCCGCGGGGGCCGGACGCGCCCGCGCCCATCTCCTCCAACGCCTCGCCGCCCCGCTCCACGCCGCCGACGTCGGCTTCGCGTGCCTCGGGGTCGCCCGCGCGGTCCTCCCGCTCGACCGTCACCACGACGACCGCGTCGCCGCGACCGAGCGGCTCGAGCGACGCGTCGGCGACGCCCGCTCCGGCGCGCGGGCCGACGCGGCCCGCGGCGCGGCGGCGATCGCGCTCGGTCTCCTCGGCCGGGTCGAGGTCGTCGAGGAGCTCCGCGAGCGCGGCGAACGGACCGACGACCCCGCCCTCCGCGCCGACCTCGCGACCGCGCTCGGCCTCCTCGGCGATCGCGGCTCGATCCCGCTCCTCCGCACCTGGCTCGAGACCTCGACCGACTTCCGCGTGCGCGAGGCGGCGATCCGCGCCCTCGGCGACCTCTCCCCGGAGATCGCGAACACGATCCTCCTCCGCCGCCTCGACGCGTCGACCCTCCCGAGCGACCGCATCCTCCTCGTCCAGGGGCTCGCCCGCGTCGGCGGCCCCTCCGCGATGCCCCGCCTGATCCGCCTCGCCGACGACGCGACCGCGGACGTCCTCACGCGAGCGTTCGCCGTCGTCGCCCTCGGACGGATGCTGGAGCCCGGCCCGCTCGCGTGGAACGAACGGCTCGCCGCGGACGGGGATCCGACGGGGGACGGGCGGGCGGTGCGGGAGCTGTTGGACATGTATTAGGAAGGAAGGAGAGGAGGGAGAGGAACGAGAGGAAGGAGAGGGCGCTGGCGCGGAGCGGGAGAGGGCTCGGGGGTTCGGCCCATCCATGGGTCCACTACCGCATTCCCCTTTTTCTCAGGAAGCGGGTGAGGATGTCCGGAGCGGGCGAGGCGGGGCCGGAGGAGGGATGAGGCTCCGAGAGCGACCCCGCAGCGCGACTCGCCCCTGCGCGGAGACCAAACCGGACGCATTGCGCGAGGACGTGAGCGGGTCGGAGGGCTCGTCCCTCCTCCGGCGCCCGCCGTCGCGAACGCGTAGACGTTCCCGAATCGCGTTCCACGCCCCGCGCGCAGCGGCCCGCCGGTACGATTCGCGGATCATGCGCATGCTCCTGTTCATTCCCCTCGTCCTCCTCCTCGTCGCCGCGGCGCCGGACGAGCCGCCGATCGTCCTCGGGGTGATCGCCTCGTCTGCCGACGGCGACGATCCGTACGTCGTCGCGGCGCGGGAGGCGGTCGACGCGCGGAACGCGGCGGGCGGCGTCGGGGGGCGGCAGGTGCGGCTCGTGGTCGAGTCCCACGGCGGGACCGAGGCGGGGCTGAAGAAGGCGCTCGTGCAGTTCGACGCCGCCGGGGCGGTCGCGGTCCTCGGGCCGGTCGACGCGGCGCTCGCCGACGGGGCGGAGAAGGGGGCGGCGGGACGTCGGCTCCCCCATCTCCGGGTCGCGCCGCGTCCGGAACAGGTCGGCGCGGCGGCGGCGGAGTTCCTGCGGGAGAAGCTCCGGACGCGGCGGATCGGGGTCGTGACCGACGGGTCGCGCGCGGCGAAGGCGACCGCGAAGGAGCTCGAAGGGGCGCTCGAACATCCGTACGGAGTCGCGCTGTCGCTCCCGGTCGCCGTCGACGCGAAGGGGCTGGCGCGGAAGCTCGAGAAGAGCCCCGTCGACGTCTTCCTGATCGACGCGACGTCGGACGCGGCGATCGCGGCGGTCGACGGGCCGGTCGGCGCGACGGGCCTGCCGGTGGTGCTCACGCCGCGGGCGGCCGGAGACGGTCGGCTTCCGCTCGAGCGGCCGGCGCTCGCGCTCCTCGGGCGGTCGCCGGCGACGGTCGCGAGCTCCGAGGCGTTCCTCGTGGATTGGCGGGCCGCGCACGGCGAGCCGCGGTTCGGGGTCGGCGAGGGGGCGGACGGGATCGCCGCCCTGCTCGCCGCGCTCGGGGACGGGACGGGGCTGACGCGGGATTCGGTCGCGGCCGCGCTCGACGGCGCGACGCTCGCCGGGACGCGCGGGCCGGTGAAGGTCGAGGGGAAGGAGCCGGCGCTCGTGGCGCCGCTCGCGGTCTGGCGGTTCGCCGGCGGGGAGGCGGCGGCGTACCTGCCGCCGTCGATCCCGGCCGACGTGCTCGCGAAGGGGACCGCGGCGCAGCGCGACGTCGACCCGACGCTCGGGGTGCCGTTCGGGGCGTGGCGCTCCGACCGTTTCGAGGTCGAGGAGAAGACGCAGTGGGTCCTCTTCTCGTTCGGCGAGCCGGAGGAGTCGACGATCGACGAGGACCTCCGCGCGATCGGGCTCTCGTCGGGCGGGGAGGCGCCGCTGGTCGACCACCTGATCAAGGAGGAGCTGATGGCGCGGCTCCTCGGCGTGAACGCGCGGAAGTGGCTGCGGAACGACGACGGAACCTCGATCCCGGGGGAGAGCCTCCGGATCTCGTTCACGACGTGGCTCCCCGAGAAGGCGAAGCGCGGCAAGGTCTGGACCGCGGTGGTCGCCGGCGACGACGACGCCGCCGGCGGGCGCGCGTACCCCGGCTCCGGGCGGGCCGAGATCTACTCGACGTTCATCCGGCGGACGATCTACGAGCCGCACGCGCTCGACCCGCCGGTCTCCGCCGACGACCTCCCGTACCTCGACGGGTCGTACCGGTTCGGTGAGGACCGGCTCCGGGACAAGCGGAGCGAGCTGATCCGGTCGCTGATCAACGCGTACGCCGGTTCGATGGCGCTGACCGCGGCGCACGAGATCGGCCACCTCGCGGGTCTCGGTCACATCACGCACGATCCGTTCGGGATCATGAACGTCGAGGAGGGGGCGGGGATCGACCACGCGGACGGCCACTTCTGCGGGGAGAGCCTCGAGAAGCTGGTCCAGCGGTTCGGCCGCGTCCCCGAGTGACCCTCGTCGGCGACTTGATCGCCTCTTGATCGCCCGCTCGTCCCGCGGCGGCGACGGCCGGGTGGGATGCCGTCGTGCTCTCGCTCCGGCTCGCCCCGCTCCTCCTCGTCGTGACCGCCGCCGTCGCGGCCGTCCCCGACGCGCGGTTCTCCGATCGTCCCGAAGCGGGGGTCGAGACGCGCGTCGTCCGCGGCCGCATCGTCGACGGACACGGCGCGGGCCTCGCCGATCTCCTCGTCCGAACCTCGGACGGAACCGTCGCGGTCCGGACCCGCGCCGACGGGACGTTCGCGATCGCCGCCGCGCCGGGCGCCCGGGTCGTCGTGACGGCCCCCGGCGACGCGCGGGCGATCCACGCCCGCGTCCCGACCGACGGCGCGGACCTCCTCGTGGTACGGCCGCGAGGAGTCACGCTCGTCGTCGACCGTCTCCCGTCTCCCCCGATCGACGTCGTCGTCGAGAGTCGAGACGCGGACGGACGCTTCCGGCCGGTCGTCGCGCGCGGCTGCACGCTCGGCGAAGATGCGGTCGCGCTCACGGTCGATGCGGCGCGCGGCGAGGAGGTGCGCCTCGCGGTGCGGATGGACGACGGCTCCACGATTCGGACCGCGGCCGCGTCAATCGACGGGGAAGCGGAGCGGGTGGAATTCACTCTCCCGAGTCGCTGACCGTGTCTCCGCACGTTCGCGTGGTCTCTCGCACGCCGTGACTCTGGTGACCGGACACATCGACATCCGTCCCCAAACGAGCCGAACCTCCAACCTCCCCGCCCCTCCGCGATCTCCTCTTTCCGTAGACTCCCTCCGTGGACCCGCAGGAGACGCTCCCCCTCGGACGCACCGGCGTGCGCGTCACCCGCCTCGCCCTCGGGACGGCGCCGCTCGGCAACCTGTTCGCTCCGGTCACCGACGCCGACGCGCGCGCCACGGTCGACGCGGCGTGGGAGGCGGGGATCCGGCACTTCGACACCGCGCCGTTCTACGGGTACGGCCTCGCCGAGCGGCGGCTCGGCGAGGCGCTCCGCTCGCGGCCGCGCGACGCGTACACGCTCTCGACGAAGGTCGGCCGGCGCCTCGTCCCGAACCCGCGCGCCGGGGAGCGGGACGAGGGGTACGTCGACCCGCTGCCGTTCGAGCCGGTCTTCGACTACGGCTACGACGGCGTCCACCGGTCGTTCGAGGAGGGCCTCGAGAGACTCGGCACGGACCGGGCCGACGTCGTCCTTCTGCACGACCTCGGATCGCTCACGCACGGCGAGCGGCACCGCGCGACGTTCGAGGAGGCGATGACCGGTGGCCTCCGCGCGCTCGCCGAGCTGAAGCGGGACGGCCGGGCGCGGGCGATCGGGCTCGGCGTGAACGAACAGGAGGTCTGCCTGGAGGCGATGGCGCGGGCGGAGTTCGACGTCTTCCTCCTCGCGGGGCGGTACACGCTCCTCGACCAGGGCGCGCTCGACTCGTTCCTCCCGGAGTGCCGGCGGCGCGGGATCGACGTGATGCTCGGCGGCCCGTTCAACTCCGGCATCCTCGCCGCGGAGGCGACGGAGGCGAGCGGACGCGACACCTACGACTACGTCGCCGCCCCGTCCGACATCGTCGAGCGGGTCCGCGCCCTCCGCGTCGTCTGCGAACGGCACGGCGTCCCGCTCGCCGCGGCGGCGCTCCGGTTCCCGCTCCTCCACCCGGCGATCCCCTGCGTCCTCGCGGGGGCGCGGACCGCGGACGAGGTCCGATCGAACGTCCGGCGGTTCCGCATGGACGTCCCGGCCGCGCTGTTCGACGCGCTGAAGGCCGAGCGGCTGGTGCGCGCCGACGCGCCGACGGAGGCGCCGGCGTGACGCCCGGATCGATCGACGCGCATCAGCACTTCTGGGCGCTCGCGCGCGGAGACTACGGTTGGCTCACCCCGGACCTGAGACCGCTCTATCGCGACCACGGACCGGACGACCTGACGCCGCTCCTCGACGCGTGCGGGGTCGAGCGGACGATCCTGGTCCAGGCGGCGCCGACGGAGGACGAGACCCGGTTCCTCGTCTCGCTCGCCCGGGACGAGCCGCGCGTCGCGGGCGTCGTCGGCTGGGTCGACTTCGAGGCGCCCGACGCGCCGGCGCGGATCGAGACGCTCGCGACCACCCCGCGCGTCGTCGGCGTCCGGCCGATGATCCAGGACCTCCCGGACGTCGGCTGGATGCTCTCGCCGCGGGTCGCGCCGGCGTTCGACGCGCTCGAGGCGTGCGGGCTCCCGTTCGACGCGCTCGTGAAGCCGCCCCACCTCGAGAACCTCCTCGCGCTCCTCGAGCGGCACCCGCGCCTCCGCTGCGTCGTCGACCACGCCGGGAAGCCCGCGATCGGCGGCGGCGACCTCCGGGCGTGGTCCGACGCGATCGCCCGGATCGCCGCCGAGACCGACGCGTGGTGCAAGCTCTCCGGCCTGGTCACCGAGTGCGCGGGCGACGCGTCGACCGACGTCCTGCGGCCGGTCGCCGACCATCTCCTCGCGTCGTTCGGTCCCGACCGACTCCTCTGGGGGAGCGACTGGCCGGTGGTTCTCCTCCGCGCGAGCTACGGTGAGTGGCGGGAGATCACGCTCGACCTCCTCGCCGGGCTCGACGACGCGTCGCGGGCGGCGGTCCTCGGCGGGAACGCGGCCCGCTTCTACCGCCTCGACGTCTGAGACCCGCTCACCCGTCGACGTCCGGCCGGGCGTCGCGCCGGAAGTCCCAGCCGGACGGATCGGGGGCGCGGAGCGCGTCGAGGTCGAGGTCGGAGACGACGAGCTCCGGGTCGTCCGCGACGTCGTCCCGCCGCCCCTCCGGCGAGAAGAACCCGCTCTCCCCGAAGTACTCGACCGCGAACGGCGGCTCGGCGCCGCGGCGGTTCGAGCCGGCGAGGACGATCCGGTGTCGCGCCGCGTCGACCTCGAACTCGCGGCTCCAGAGCCGCCGCGACTTCGCGCCGAACGTGACCGCCGGGGAGAAGACGACCTCCGCCCCGGCGCGCGCCAGCGTCTCCACGACGCGCGGGAAGTGGCGGTCGTAGCAGATCGAGACGCCGACCCGGCCGATCGCGGTCTCGAACACCGGGCAGAGCGGGTGCGTCGAGACGTTCCGGCGGAGCGGGTCGAGCGGCCCGGCGGCCGGCTCGTAGTAGAACGACTCGTGGAAGCCGGCGACCTCGTTCGTCCCGGACGGGACGTGCAGCTTCCGCGAGCGACCGAGGACCGTCCCGTCCGCGTCGATCACGACCGCGGCGTTGAAGCGGCGGCCGGTCGACGGCTCGAGCTCGTACAGGGGAGCCACGACGACGACGCCGTGCGCGCGCGCGGCGGCGGCGACCGCCCGCGTCGTCGGGCCGTCGAGCGCGTCCTCGGCGAGCGACCGCCACCGTTCGTCCCGCTCGAGCGCGAAGTACGGCGCCGGGAAGAGTTCGCCGAAGCCGACCGCGCGGGCGCCGAGCGACGCCGCCCGCTGGAGGAGGCGGACGTGGTGGTCGACGTTCGCCCGCCGGATCGCCTCCGGGTCGAACGGCGCGGCCAGGTCGGCGACGTTCCGGGTCTCGGTCAGCGCCGCCCGCACGATCCTCGTCATCGCTTCCTCCCGGTGAACAGCACCGCGACCGGCGCGTCCGCGGGGAGGACGCCGTCGGCGGCGAGCCGCCGCGCGCCCGCCAGCCCCGCGGCGCCGGTCTCGCAGACCGGCACCGGAGAGAGGGTTTGCGCGAGCGCGGTCGCGGCGACGATCTCGTCCTCGGTCACGGTCACCGCCCGCCCGCCTCCGTCGAGCACGGCGCGGGCCCCGACGAACCAGTCGTACGTCTCGTCGTCGAGGATCCCCCGCGCGATCGACCGCGGGGCGACCGGCCACGGCCGCATCGCGCGCGACCGGTGCCGCGCCGCGGCCTCCGCCGCCCCGGGCCCGGACTCCGCGAGCCGCCGGCACGCCTCGACGAACGGCGCCCCGCCCGCGGTCTGCACCGCGTGGAACACGGGGACCCGTTCGATCGCGCCGAGCGCCCGCGCGACCGCGAACCCCGTCGCGACCGCCGAGAGGAGCGCGCCGCCCCCGACCTGGACCACGACGTGCTCCGGGAGGGGCGCCGCGCCGCGCCGGACCGCCGACACGATCTCCCACGCGATCGTGCGCGCCCCCTCCACCACCCGCCCGTTCTCGGGCCCCTGCACCGAGAAAGGAGCCGCGCCGTCCCGCACCGCGGCCCGGAAGGCGTGGACGCACGGGTCTCCGGCCGCCTCGCCCCCGTCGCGACGGCCGACCCGGCTCACCTCCGCGCCGAGGTCGTCGAGCCGCGCGGTCACCGACGGCGGCGCATCGTCCGGAACGAACACCCGCAGCGGTCGCTCCGCCGCCCGCGCGACGACGGCGGCCGCGAGCGCCGCGTTCCCGCAGCTCGCGATCGCGAGCGGCCGGGCCCGAGGCACGTCGGCGAGGTCGAGGTGGAGCGCGACCGGGAAGAGGTGCCGCGCCTTGTGCGACCCCGCGACGCCGCCCGCCTCGACCTTGACGAGGAGCGACGGCAGTCCGGGGACGCCGTCCGCGCGCAGGAACGGCGTCTCGACGAACCCCCGGCCGTCGACCGCCGCCACGCGGTCGTCGAGCCGCGCCGTCGCGTCGTCGATCTCGGCGTCCGACCGGCCTCGCGCGCGGGCCTCGCGGACCACGTGGAGCAGCGGCGCGTACCGGAGGAACGGCGAGCCGCCTCCGCCCTCGACCCCGCCGTCGTCCGGGAACGCCGACTCCTCGAGGTCGAGGTCCGGCTCGAGGACGTGGTCGACGTCGTCGCCGTCCCGGGCCGACGGACACGCGAAGACGAGCGGCGCGGAGGCCGGGACGACGGTCCCGCAGCCGTGGCAGACGAGGCGCGGGGGGCGCGGGGTCACGCCGTCCCCGCCTCCCGGTTGAACCGCGCGATCTCCCGGTCCCACCCGGCCCGCTCGGCGCGCCGCGCCTCCCAGAACGAAGGGTCGCGTCGCGCCTGGAACTCCCGCAGCGGGATCCCCTGCTGTTCGACCCACGTGAAGTATCCGAGGTTGAAGATCCGCTCGCGGTCGAACGGCGTCAGCTCGAGCAGCTCCGCCGACCGGTCCGAGCCGACGTGTTCGTCGAGGGCGCGCTCCGCGGCGCCGTCGTCGAGCGCGCCGCCGAACCGCCGCTCGATCGTCCGCGCCGCCTCCGACCGATACAGCTCCGCGCCGTCGGTCGCGACGGTGCAGATCGCGTCCTCGGGGCCGAGACCGAGGCGGCGCGCGACGTGGATCGCGGCGATCACGTTGCAGAGCGACGAGAGGCCGAAGTGCGCGAACGCGTCGATCTCGTCCGCCGCGAGGCCGCGCCGCTCGAGCGCCCGCCGCCCCGCCTCGTGGGTCAGGACCGCCCCGAGCTCGTCGGTCGCGCGGTCGGTCACCGCCGCGACGACGTCCGTGTTCATCACGTTGTGGATCAGCGGGACGTGCTTGTCGCCGATCCCCTGGATGTTGTGCTCGCCGAACCCGTTCTTCAGGAGCGTCGGGCACTCGAGCGCCTCGGCGGCGACGACGAGGGCGCCGTGCTCGCGCTTCAGGAAGTCCCCGGCCCCGATCGTCCCGGCCGAGCCGGTCGCCGAGACGAACGCGGCGAGCCGCAGGCCGGGGACCGCGCGGCGCCGCTCGCGGAAGATCGCGTCGAGGGCCGGGCCGGTGACGTCGTGGTGGACGACGTGGTTCGCGTACTCGGAGAACTGGTTCAGGATCACGTTCCGCGGGTCGCGCGCGAGCTCGCGGCACGCGTCGTAGATCTCCTTCACGTTGCTCTCGGAGCCGGGCGTCCGGACGACGTCCTCCGGCTCGAGCACCCAGCGCGACAGCCACTCGAACCGCTCGGCGCTCATCCCCTCGGGCAGGACCGCGACCCCGCGGACGCCGAGGAGCCGGGAGATCGCCACGCCGCCGCGGCAGTAGTTCCCCGTCGACGGCCAGACCGCGCGGTCGCGCTCGAGGTCGATCGTGCCGGCGACGAGGCGCGGCGCGAGGCACGCGTACGCGGCGAGGACCTTGTGCGCGCGGATCATCGGGAACCGGTCGCCGAGCGCGACGAGGATCGGCGACGGGACGCCCGTGAACCGTTCGTCGAGCACCACCGCGCCCGGGACGTCGACGCTCCCGCGGCGGTCCGCGGCGTTCGACCAGTGGACGCGGAAGAGGTTCGCGGGATCGGGAGCGTCCGGATCGACGTCGGCGAGCGCGCGCACGACCTCCTCCGGCCGGCGGCGCGGGTCCGCGAGCTCCTCGAACGTCGGCAGGCGGACGCCGGCGGCGCGGCAACGCGCCACGTTCCGACGCCGCGCCTCCTCGGCCTCGATCGGGGGTGTCGGTTCCATTTCTCTCCCGGACGGTCTCGGCCATTCTAGACGTTGCTCGTATCGACCTCTGCGCTGTACCCTCGGCGCGAGGGTCCTCGCCCGGTGCTCACGCCGGCTCGAGACGCACCGCTTCGGCACGAACCGGCCCCGGCCGGCTGAGAATGGAGGAACCATGAACCTGAGAATCCCCGCGTGGGCGACGCTGATCGGCTCGCTCGCGCTCGTCTCCCCGGCGGCCGCCCAGGAGCGGACGGCGACCCCGACCCGGACCCAGGTCGATTCGGGCGACATGCCCGTCCGGACCGCCGACGGCTCGAACCTCCGGACCCGCCGCGGCCCGGAGGCGGGCTCGGCCGGCCAGGAGGACGCGGCGGCGACCTCGAACGCCCGCCGCGCGGTCGCGGACCTCGAGCGGAAGCACGTCGAGCGGATGGCGAAGATCCGCCGGATGCGGGCCCTCGCC
>JAUIEL010000184.1 GCA_030428825.1 bacterium | reverse complement strand
CGACCCCCGGAGACCACACCCCCCGTCACCCCACCCCCCGACGAACTCCCCGACCTCACCCCACTCCCGTCGCCGCCCCGCGCCCTACTCCCGCAGCGACGGATCGAGCAGACCGCGGAGCGCGAGGCGTGCGCGGTGCAGGCGGATCTTCACCGCGTTCGGCGTGACGCCGAGGATCGTCGCGGTCTCTTCCGTGTCGAGCTGCTCGATGTCCCGGAGCAGCAGCACCGTCCGGTACGAGTCGGGGAGTCGGTCGATCGCCGCGCGGACGATTTCCCGGAGTTCGGCGCGCTCGACCTCCGTGGTCGGGCGCCACGGCGCCGGCGGGTCGAAGTGGTGTCCGTCCTCCTTGAACCGCGGGAGGAGGCTCTCGATCGACGTCTCCGGGCGGCGCCGCTTCGAGCGCAGCTTCATCAGCGCGGAGTTGACCACGATGCGGTGCAGCCAGGTCGACAGCCGCGCGCGAGTCTCGAACCGGCCGATCGCCTTGAACGCGGAGAGGAAGGCGTCCTGGACGGCGTCCGACGCGTCGTCGTCGTTCTTCAGCAGACGCTTCGCGACCGGCAGCAGCCGTCCCGCGTGTTCGCGCACGAGGGTCTCGAACGCCGCCTCGTCCCCGGCCTGCAACCGAGCGACGAGCGCCTCCTGTTCGATCTCCTCCGCCTCGCGATCCGCCATGACCGGGGGACGATAGCACGGGGCCCGACGAATGCCGAGACGCTCGACCGCGCGTCTCGGTAGACTCCGCGCGCCATGACGAAGAAGCTTCGAAAAGTCCTGGTCGCCAACCGCGGCGAGATCGCGGTCCGGGTCCTCCGGGCCTGTCGGGAGGAGGGGATCGAGACGGTCGCCGTCTACTCCGACGCCGACCGGAACGCGCTCCACGTCCGCCTCGCCACCGAGGCGTACCGCATCGGGCCGCCCCCCGCGAGCGAGTCGTACCTCGTCGGCGAGAAGCTGATCGAGGTCGCCCGCGCGGCCGGCTGCGACTCGGTCCACCCGGGGTACGGCTTCCTCTCCGAGAACGGCGACTTCGCCGACGCGTGCGCCGACGCCGGCCTCGCGTTCATCGGCCCGACCGGCGAGGCGATGCGCGAGATGGGCGACAAGGTGCGCGCCCGCGACCGCATGCGAGAGGCCGGCGTGCCGATCGCCCCCGGCTCCGACGGCGCGGTCGAGGACCCGGGCGAGCTCGAGCGGATCGCGTCGGAGATCGGCTTCCCGGTGATGATCAAGGCGGCCGCCGGCGGCGGCGGGAAGGGGATCCGGATCGTCCACGACGCGGCCGAGCTGGTGCGCGCGTTCGAGATGGCGCGCTCCGAGGCGGAGAAGTCGTTCAAGAGCGGCGCCGTCTACGTCGAGAAGTTCCTCGCCAAGCCGCGCCACGTCGAGATCCAGGTCCTCGCCGACCACCACGGCCACGTCGTCCACCTCGGCGAACGCGAGTGCTCGGTCCAGCGCCGCCACCAGAAGATCGTCGAGGAGACCCCCTCCCCGATCGTCGATCCCGAGCTCCGGTCGCGCATGGGCGAGGCGGCGGTTCAGGCGGCGCGCGAGGTCGGCTACCGGAACGCCGGGACCGTCGAGTTCCTGGTCGACGCCGAGCGGAACTTCTACTTCCTCGAGATGAACACGCGCCTCCAGGTCGAGCACCCGATCACCGAGCAGGTGACCGGCGTCGACATCGTCCGGGCCCAGCTCGAGATCGCGGCCGGGAACCCGATGACGCTCCGCCAGGAGGAGATCCAGCCGCGCGGCCACGCCATCGAGGTCCGGATCTGCGCCGAGGACCCGGCGAACCGGTTCCTCCCCGCGACCGGCACGATCAAGCAGCTCGACCTCCCGGGCGGCGGGCGGGTCCGCATCGACGCCGGCCTGTACGAGGGGATGAAGGTCGACGTCCATTACGACTCGATGCTCGCCAAGCTGATCGTGCGGGCGAACGACCGCGACGAGGCGATCTCCCGGATGCAGCGCGCGCTCGGCGAGTTCCACGTCACGGGGATCAAGACGAACATCGGGTTCCTCCAGCGCGTCCTCGCCACGGACGAGTTTCGGAGCGGCACCTACGACACCGGATTCATCGACCGCCACCAGGACGAGCTCCTCGCGCCGCCGTCCGACGGCGCGGCGCGGGACCTCTCGCTCCTCGCCGCGATCGTCGCGCACGAGCTCCGACGCCTCCGCTCGACCGCCGCGGCCGCTCCGTCCGCCGCGACCGGGGGGAGGAGCGCCTGGAGGACGGCCCTCCGGAGGGGACGACCGTGAAGTACTTCATCCGGATCGGCGCGGCCGAACACGAGGTCGACGTCGAGGCGACCGACGACCGCCTCGTCCTCCGGCACGGTGACGACACGTTCCACGCCGACGTCTCCGAGGTCGAAGCGGGCGAGAAGTACTCGGTCCTCGTCGACGGCCGCTCGTTCTCGATCTCGGTCGACGGCGACGGGCGGAAGATGACGCTCGTCGTCGGCGGACGCGACCACGGGGTCGAGGTCGAGGACGAGCGCGAACGCGCGATGCGGGAGATCTCGGGGGGCGGCGCCTCCGGCGGCGGGGTCGTCGAGGCGGTGATGCCGGGGATCGTCCGCCGGGTCGACGCCGCGCCGGGGGGCGCCGTGGAGGCCGGCGACCGGCTGCTCATCCTCGAGGCGATGAAGATGGAGAACGAGATCTGCGCCGAGGCGGCCGGCGTGGTCGAAGAGGTGTTCGTGAAGGAGGGGGACACGGTCGAGGCCGGCGCGCCCCTGATCCAGCTCGCCCCGCCCGCCTGACCCCCTTGCGCGGCGGCCCGATCCGGGCCAAGATCGAAACAGGGATCGTTGCCCCGGACGGCCCCCCGGAGAGACCGCTGCCTTGCTGACCTGTCGCGAGATCGCCGACTTCCTGATCGACTACCTCGACGGCGCCCTGCCGGTGAAGCAGCGCGTGGTCTTCCGCGCCCACCTCACGATCTGTCCGCCCTGCCGCGACTACCTCGAACAGTACCGCTCGACCGTCGACCTCGGCCGCGACGCGTTCTGCGACGACGCCCCCGACGCCGCCCCGCCGATCGACGTCCCGGAAGAGCTGGTCCAGGCGATCCTGAAGGCGCGACGGACCGAGTAGTCGCCGACGGTCGGCCGGGAGCGCGCGCTCTCACGGCCGCGGCGCGGTCGCCCCGGTCCTCGCGCACGCCAACGCCGTCACCGCGTGCGCGGTGGCGAGGAGCGGCTCGTCCTCCTTCTGCAGCGGCGAGTCGCGGTTCGTGAAGCTCCCGTCGGCGTCCTGCCGCGCCCGCAGGAGCTCGACGATCCGCTCGCCGCTCGCCGGGTCCATCCCGAACGCGGCGAACGCCTCCGCGCGCGCCGCGAGGTGGAAGAAGAGGAGCGCGTCCCCCCACGGCGATCCTCCCGGGATCCCCTCCGGCCAGGTGAGGTGCCGCCGACGCGCGAGCCAGTCGCGCGCCGCGGCGACCCCGTCCTCCTCGGGCGGCGCCCCGGCCGCCAGGAGCGCGAGCAGCCCGTCGCACGTCGCGGTCGCGTACGCCCCCGGCCTCCCGTCGTCGTCGAGCCTCCCCTTGTTCGCGCCCGGCACCACGAGCGACGACCGGAAGCCGCCGCTCGGGTGCGCGTGCCGCGAGAGGAACCGCCGCGCCGCCGCCCTCACGCCGTCGTCGAGGCGACCGGCGGCCGCCAGCGCCTCGAGGGCACGGCGGGTGTGCGACAGGTCGACGTGCCCCGGATCTCCGGGCGCGAGCTCCCGCTCGCCGAACGGAAAGCCGCCGTGCGCGACCGCCGAGACCGGGAAGCCGTTCGCCTCCGTCCGCTGGCGCGCCGCGAGCCAGCCCGCCATCGCGTCGATCACCGGCCGATCCGCCGCCTCCCCGGCGAGGACGAGGCACCGCAGCGCCGCCGCCGTCGCGTACACCGGGTACTCGAGGACGTCCGGGTCGGCGTACCCGAGCGCGCCGTCCTCGTCGACCGATCGACGGAGGAAGGCGAGCGCCCGCTCGACCCCTCCGGCCGGCGGCGCGGCGACGTCCCCGGGGACCCGCAGCAGCGCGAGGAGGACGAACGGCGTCAGCGCCTGACCGGAGCGGAGGACGGCGTACCGCTCGCTCCGCCACGATCCGTCGTCCCGCTGGCGGCTCCAGAGCCAGTCCGCGGCCTCCCGGAGGGCGCGGGCGCCGTCGTCCTCGAGACCGCAGCCCGGCAGGGCCGCGGCGAGGGCGAGCGCCGCCGCCGCGAGCCGTCTCACGACCGCTCCTCGACCTCTTCCTCGACCGCTCCCTCCTCCGACGCGTCGGGGACGTCGAGGCGCGCGGCCCGCCGCAGGAGCTCCACGTCGCGGTCGGCGGTCAGACAGAGCGTCACCGCCGCGGTGCAGAAGACCGGACTCGTGATGCAGTGGTGTCCCGACCAGCTCCCGTCGCCGTTCTGGATCTTCTCCATCCGCGCGAGCATCTTCTCGCGCCACGTCCCCCACTCGGCGCCGCCGTCGATGACCAGCGACTCGCTGCTCATCAGGTAGCTCAAGAACTCCTCGCCGCCGTTGTTCCCGAACCCCTTCAGCAGGCCGTCGTCGAACGCGCGCTCCTTCGCGGCCTCGTTCTGTCGCACCGCCAGCGCGAGGTCCTTCGCCTCCTCCCGCGTCGCGCCCGAGCGGCGCAGCGTCTCCTCGTCGACCGCGGCGTCCCCGTCGACGCGCCCCTCCCGCTTCGCCGCCTCGACGAGGTCCGCCGCCGCCTTCGCCCGCCCCGCGACCGCCCGCATGTTCCCGGCCGACGCGTAGAGCGCGATCCCCGCCGCCGCCTCCGACTCGATCTCCCCCGACTCGAGGTCGACCTGCCCCATCTGGTACTCCCCGGCCGCGACGAGCCGATCCCGGGCGACCTCACCCCCGCTGACCGCCCCCAGCTCGAGCGCGCTCCGCATCAGTGAAGACTGCAGGACCGGCGCCCAGCCCCCCTTCCCCCAGCTCCCGTCCGCCTCCTGCGTCGCCTCGATCTTCCGGAGGCACTTGTCCCGCGCCGCCGCCAGCCGCCGCCCGAGCGTCGAATCGCCGTCGACGTCGGCCAGCGCCCGGGCGAAGAACTGCGCGCAGAGCGCCGTGTCGACGAACGGCCCCATCTTCGCCTGCGGCTGCGTCCCGACCACGTCGGTCACCTTCGGCCCCGCCGCGTCCGCCGCCTCCACGACCTCGAGCAACAGGTCCGTCGCCCGCCGCACCGTCTCGCGGTACTCCCCCGCCTCGAACGAGTGCCCCGCCCGCAGGAACGCCATCGCGGTGAACGCCGTCGTCCCCGGATCGACCCGCACCGCGTGCGGATCCCGCTCCCGCTGGTTCGCGTGACTCCCCCCGCCCCACCCGCCGTCCTCGTGCTGCGCCTCGGCCAACCACGACAGCCCCTTCCGAACGAACGCCGGCACCGACCCCGCGACCACCGCCCCACCGTCGTCCGACACCACCCCCCCCGACTCCGGCGACTCGACCTCCGACCGCGACGAAGAGAATGCGACCGCCCCCAGCAGCAGGAACGAGGACGAGACGAGCGAAGGGAAGTTCATGGATCGACTCCGTGGTTTCGTTCGGGCAAGGGAGGGGACCGGACGGAGCGGAGCGAGTTCCCGGGGATCGGGCGGGGGGCGCAGGCAGGGGCTGGGCAAAAGAGACGCCGCCGTCCGCCGTCGAGTTCACTCATCACATGGGTCCCCATCCGCATTCCCCCCCCATTCCATGGAATCGGGTGAGGAAGTCCGAAGCGGGCGAGGCGGGGCCGGAGGAGGGACGAGGCTCCGAGAGCGACCCCGCAGCGCGACTCGTCCCTTCGCGGAGACCACGCCGAACGCATCGCGCGAGGACGTGAGCGGGTCGGAGAGCTCGTCCCTCCTCCGGCGCCCGCCGTGGCGAACGCGCAGCCGTTCCCGAACGCGTTCCTCGCCCCGCGCGCAGCGGCTAGTAGGACTCCGCCTCGCCGGGAAACTCCCCCCCGACCACGTCCTCCCGATACGCCTCCAGCGCCGCGCGCACCACCCCCCCGACGTCCGCGTACGACCGCACGAACCTCGGCACGTGCCCGAACGTCAGGCCGACCACGTCGGTGAACACCAGGATCTGCCCGTCGCACTCCGCCCCCGCCCCGATCCCGATCGTCGGGACGTCGACCGCCGCGGTGATCTCCGCTCCGAGCGCCGCGGGGATCCCCTCCAGCACGACCGAGAACGCCCCCGCCTCCGTGACCGCGCGCGCGTCCTCGACGATCCTCCGCGCCGCCTCGTCGGTCTTCCCCTGCACCCGGAACCCGCCCATCTGGTGCATCGCCTGCGGCCGGAGTCCGACGTGCGCCATCACGGGGACCCCCGCGTCGACGACGGCGCGGACCGCCGCCGCGCGCTCGACGCCTCCCTCCAGCTTCACCGCCGCGACGTCCCCTTCCTTGACGAACCGGATCGACGACCGGACCGCCTGCTCGACCGATTCGTGGTACGCCCCGAACGGCAGGTCGCCGACGACGAGCGCGCGCGTCGCGCCCCGCGTCACGGCCCGGGCGGCGTGGATCATCTCGTCGAGCGTCACCGGGAGCGTCGACGGGTAGCCGAGCGCCGTCGGCCCGAGCGAGTCGCCGACCAGGATCAGGTCGATCCCGCTCTCGTCGACCAGGCGCGCCGTCGGGTAGTCGTACGCCGTGAGCGCCGTGATCCGCGTCTTCCCCTTCATGGCCCGGATCGCGGGGGCGGTCACCTGCTTGCGTGGAGGAGGAGTGCTGCTCATCCCCACGATCATACGCCCGGCCCCGTAGAATCGTCCGTTCGACCGACCGCACCGGAGACCGCCATGCGTCCGCGTCCCGTCCTCTCCGCCCTCCTGCTCGCCCTCGCCGCCGTCCCCGCCCGCGCCGAGAGCGAGGAGACCTGGAACCTGATGCTGGTCGACGGCCGCGAGGCCGGGTACGTGCACTCGGTGACCGAGCCGACGGCCGACGGCGGGCACGTGACGACCGTCGACAGCCTCTTCCGGATGAAGCGCCTCGGGAGCGAGGTGAAGGTCGGGACGACGATCACGACCCACGAGGACGCCGCGGGCCGGATCACGCGCATCCGGCAGGTCGCGGACATGGCGGCGAGCGAGACCGTCTCGGTCGGCGAGGTGCGCGACGGCGAGCTCGTCGTCACCACGACCGTCCAGGGGAAGGACTGGAAGTCGTCGATCGAGTGGCCGGACGACGTCCCCGGACCGGTCGAGCTGGAGCGCCGGCGCCGGGCGGCGGGGAACGCCCCCGGGACGTCCCTCAGCTTCCTGCAGTTCGACTTCACGATCGGCGAACCGTTCGAGCTGACGACGACCGTGGTCGGCGAGGAGCTCGTCGAGATCGCGGGCGAGGAGCGTCGCCTGCTGAAGGTCGTGACGACGAGCGACCTCCTCCCCGAGACCGTCGCGTGGCTCGACGACGACGGCGGCGAGGTGAAGACGTCGACGTCGCTGATGGGGATGGAGATCACGACCGTGCCCGCCGGCGCCGAGCAGGTCGCGCGGTTCCTCGACAGCGGCGAGTCGGCGGAGGTCTTCCTGCAGTCGACGATCCGGGCGAACGTCCGCCTCCCCCGCCCGCGCGACCTGACGTCGGTCACCTACCGTCTCGTCCCGAAGCAGGCCGGCGCGTCGCGTCCCGACCTCGAGGACGAGCGCCAGTCGATCGTCGGGCGCGACGGCGACGCGACCTTGCTGCGGGTCGAGCTGGTCGTCCCGCCGGACGATCGCCGCCAGCGGCGTCCGATGGAGCAGGCGCCGGCGGAGCTCCTCGAGTTCCTCGAGCCGAACGCGTTCCTCCAGTCGGACGACCGGCGACTGATCGCGATGGCGGCGCTCGGCGTCGGGGACGAGACCGACGCGTGGCGCGCGGCGCAGAAGCTCGAGGCGCTGGTCCACGACACGATCGAGGAGAAGTCGCTCGACGTCGCGTTCGCGACCGCGCTCGAGGTCTGCATCGACCGGCGCGGCGACTGCTCCGAACACGCCGTCCTCCTCGCCGCCCTCTGCCGGAGCGCCGGGATCCCGTCGCGCGTGGCGATGGGCCTCGTCTACGTCGGCGGGATCTTCGGCGGCCACGCGTGGACCGAGGTCTCGATCGACGGGGAGTGGTACGCCCTCGACGGCACGATCGGCCGCGGCACCGCCGACCCGACCCACCTCCGGTTCGGGGCCAGCTCGCTGGCGAACGGCGGCCTCTCGACGGCGATGTTCGGCATCGTGAAGGGACTCGGCGCGTTCGACCTCGAGATCGTCGAGTTCGCGCACGGCGACGACGTGGTGCGGGTCGCGATCGAGCGCGCGACGGCGTCGGTCGTCGACGGGGTGTTCACCGACCCGAACGAGCGGCTCCGGTTCGTCGTCCCGGAGGGCTGGACGGCGAAGTCCGGCGCGACCGACCTCCTCGAGATGTCGAACCTCCACACGGTGGCCCGGCTCCGCTCGGATGCGTCGGCCGGCTCGATCCTGGTGCAGGCGTGGGAGACGGGTCCGGAGTGGGGGCTCGAGAGGACGCTCGCCGAGTCTTGGGGCGACCGGGTTCGCTGGAGCCCGCGGGCGATCGCGGGACACGACGGGCGCGTCGGAACCGTGCGCTCCGACGCCGAGGTGATCCGGATCGGCGCGGTCCGGATCGGGGAGACGGTCTTCTCGGTCCAGGCGATCGCTCCGGACGACGCCGCCCTCGAGGCGTTCGAACTCGTCGTCGGGACGCTCTCCCGGACCGGCTGAGCCGCCCCGGGACGTTCGCCCCGATTCCTTCAAGGGCGCCGCCGGGGAGGGCCGATGAGAGATCGTCCCTTTCCACCCCGGAACGGCGCATGTCCCGCACCGGATTCACGAGCTCCCTTCGCTTCCGCCTCGCCGTCGCGTTCGGCCTGCTGATCGCGGCGACGGCGGCGCTGATGGGCGTCGTGCTGCAGCGGAACGCCGAGGCGAACCTGCTCCACCATCACCGGCGGACCGGGACCGTCCTCGCGCGGAGCATCGCGCGGAACGCCGAGCTCGACCTCCAGGCCCGCAACATCGAGCGCCTGAACGAGCTGCTCGCCCAGCTCGAGAACGAGCAGATCGTCCGGTACGCGACCGTGTTCGACATCCGGGGCGAGATCCTGGGGCTCTGGTACCGGAACCCGGTCGACGTGCCGGAGAGCGGGAAGTCGCTCCGCGCGTCCGTCGTCTCGCCGTACCGAGAGATGGAGGTGAACGGCGAGCCGATCACCGAGTTCGACGTCGCCATCCGACGCCTGTCGACCCCGCGCGCCGCCCCCGCGCCCGGCCGCATCGGACCGCCCGGCCCGCCGGGCCCCGGTCCGCTCGGTCCCCCCCGCCCGGGCCCGACCCAGCGCGCGATCTCCGAGGCGCTCCGCTCCGCCCCCGAACGGGAGCGCCCGGCCCGCTCCCAGACGATCGGCGTGGTCCGCCTCGGCCTCTCGCGCCAGCCGATCCTCGACCGGCTCGCGATGACGAACTCCGACACGATCCAGCTCGTCCTGGCGGCGATCCTGGCCGGCGGACTGGCGTCGATCCTGATGGTCCGGTCGTTCCTCCGCCCCCTGACGCGTCTGGTCGAGGCGACGCGGCGCCTCGGCCACGGCCAGTTCGACGACGTCACGGCCGAGATCCCGGCGAAGGGGGAGATGCGCGCGCTCGCCAACGCGCTCGACGCGACGGCCTCGGCGCTGCGGAGGATGCGCGCGGAGCTGGTCGAGGCGAACGGGCACCTCGAGCTGAAGGTCGCCGAGCGCACGCAGGAGCTCCAGAGCGCGCTCGACGAGTTGAAGGTCCTCGACCGGATGAAGGACGAATTCCTCTCCTCCGTCTCGCACGAGTTCAAGACGCCGCTCACGTCGATCCGCGCGTCGGCGGAGATCCTCCTGCAGTTCCAGGACGAGTCGCCGGAGACCCGCGCCGAATTCGTCGACATGATCCTGCAGGAGAGCGAACGCCTGACCCGCCTGGTGAACGACATCCTCGACCTCGTGAAGATCGAGTCGGGCGGCCTGCAGTGGACCCTCGAGGACGTCGACGTGCTCGAGCTCGCCGAGAACGCCCTGCGGCAGCTCCGGCCGTTCCTCGACGACCACCACCTGAAGGCGACGATCGTCCGGCGCGGCGCGATCCCGACGATCCGCGGCGACCGCGAGCGGATCCACCAGGTGATCGCCCACCTGCTGTCGAACGCGATCAAGTTTTCCCACGAAGGAGGGAGCGTGGAGGTGACGGCGAGCATCCGCGGCGACGCGGTGCTGCTGTCCGTCGGGATCGAACCGAAGGACCAGCAGAAGATCTTCGACCGGTTCAAGCAGGTCGGCGACACGCTGACCGAGAAGCCGCCGGGGACGGGGCTCGGCCTCCCGATCAGCAAGAACATCATCCAGCGGCACGGGGGGACGATCTGGGTCGAGAGCCAGATCGACCAGGGGAGCACCTTCTTCTTCACCCTCCCGCTCGCCGGCCCGTGCTCCGGGGCGGCGCTGCTCGACGACGCCCGCCGCCGGCCGACCGGCGCCGGGTCGAGCCCGGCCCCGTCCGAGACGCCCCTCCCCGGGG
>JAUIEL010000903.1 GCA_030428825.1 bacterium | reverse complement strand
GGCGTCTCGCCCCGGCGCGAGCTCGAGGTCGAACCGGACGGTCCCGTCGACCGTCCGGAGGACGACGTCGACCCCCTCCCGCACCGCCGGCCGCCGGACGGCGTCGAAGACCGGGAGCCCGGCCGCGCGGGCGGTCCCCGTGAAGTACGAGTGCGTCTCCGGCCGCGGCGACTCCGGCGCGGCCGAGGCGTCGCCGTGCCGGATCGCGATCCGCCAGGTCCGCGCGCCGTCGGCCCCGATCAGGTCGAAGCCGTCGTCGACGACGCGGACCGCCCCGAACGACGTCCGGGCGCGGTAGCGGACGTCACCGTTCCACTGCCCGAGGTTCTCGACGAAGCCGCCGAGCGAGAGCGCGGCCGGGGAGTCCGTCGCCGTGGACGGCGCGGCCAGGAGCGCGGTGAGAGCGAGGGTGCGAAGCGTCAGGGTCATGGAGACCGGCCTTCCGGAGAGCGTCGATTCGGAAACGGTTCGAAGCGGAACGCGCGTTCGGACTGCGAGCCGCGTGCCAATCGCTCATCGCGTCCGGAGCGCGTCCCCGGGGACCGAGAGCCCGAGCTCGAACGGCAGCGCCTCCGCCCCCGCGCCGACCTCGAAGACGAACCGGAGCCGCTCGCGCTCGCCGTCCGCGCTCCGCTCGAGCGTCGCGGGCGCCGGCCAACCGGTGACCCGCGGTCGGACCTCGACCGGCCACGCCCCGACGACCCGATCCGACCCGTCGAAGAGGACGACCCGATCCGGTCGGTCGTCGCCGGCGGACCACGCGACGACGTACGCCCCGGGGTCGAGCGGCGGATCGTGGGACGGCACGCCGAGCGAGAGGAGCGCGATGGGGAGCGGGTGGCGCGCGCTCACCGAACGGGCCTCCGCGACGTCCCGGATCCGCGGCCAGCCGCGCACCGCCGCGAGCGCGACCTCTCGGTGGTCGAGCACGCGACCGTCGGCGTCGGTCTCCGACACCGCCACCGCCGCCGGCGGGCCGAGCGGCGCCGCCTTCTCGTGGAACCTCCGGTCCCCGACCTCGAAGCGCGCGCCCTCGATCGCGTCGATTCCCGGCGCGTCGCTCCGGACGCACCGGAACCCGATCGTCCGGTTCCACGCCTCCCGCTCCTCGTACTGGCGGACGTCGTTCCGGAGCGCGAGGTCGGGCGAGTCGAAGGCGCCCCCCTTCAGCACCCGCCGCGTGGAGTGGAAGTACTGCGCGGCCGAGAACGACTCTCCCGCCGCTCCGGACCTGCGCGTTCGGATCGTCACGTCCCGATATCCCGTAAACGGCACGTACGGCGACGCGGTCCACTCCCAGACGTTCCCGGCCAGGTCGTCGACGCCGAACGGGCTCCGGCCGAGAGGACGCGTCCCGACCGGCTGCGGCTCGCGACGATCGGGGAAACGGGAGTCGGTGCACCACGCCCGGTCGCCGCCGCGGAGGAACGATCCGTCGGGCGGCCTCACCGGCCCGCGAGGTCGACGCAGAAACTCGCTTGGTACGGGGTCGTCGAACTCGTCCCCCCACGGATACACCCGGCGATGCTCCCCGGACGCGGCGCGCGTCCACTCGTGCTCGGTCGGGAGCCGCTTGCCGGCCCAGCGCGCGTACGCCACGGCCTCCGCGAACGACACGAACGTCACCGGCCGGTCGAGGAGATCGGGAGGACAGGTCGTCTCCCCCTCCCACGCCCCCTCGACGAGCTCGGCGCTCGGGGACCGGTCCGTCGCCTCGAGGTAGAGCCCCCACTCGCGGTGGGTCACCTCGTGCACGTCGATCCAGAACGCGTCGACCCTCACGTCGTGGCGCGGCGTCGACGCCAGGAACAGCTTGATCAGCGCCGGGTTCTCGAGGTCGAGCGCCTGGACCTCGCTCGCGTCGAATCCGGCGTCGAGCGTCCCCGCGGGAATCCGGACCATGCCCGGCACCCGGCCGTCGGG
>JAUIEL010000902.1 GCA_030428825.1 bacterium | reverse complement strand
GACTCGTCGTGGTTCAGCTCGTCGACCGGCTCGAGCTCGACGAACTGGACGAAGTCGAGCTTCAGCAGCGCCTGCATCGTGTCGAACGTGATGTCGGCGCGGAACGCGTTGACGCCCGGCAGGAACTCCTTCGGCGTGACGCCGAGCTGCTCGAGCTTCTGCTGCTGCCATCCGTTGGAAGCCCAGCTCCCCGCCCCGTCGATCGCGGGGCCGGGGCGGACGCCGAGCTCCGGATCGACCAGCTCGGCCCCGCCGAGCGGCTCGAACGTGGAGGCGTCGCACCGGTCGTCCTCGAAGACGTTCACGAAGACCGCGACCTTCTCGGTGGCGTCCCACTTCGCGTACTCGTTCGAGAGGGCCGGGTGCACCTTCTGCCAGTCACGCGCGACGCCGACCCACCGGACGAAGTCGAGGTTGGCGATCAGCGCGATCGCGTCGACCGGGATGGCGGCGCGGAGGTTGTGGTGCGGGTGGAACCCGAGGTTCCGCACGCCCAGCTCCTCGAGCGCGGCGATCCGCTCGTCGGTGATCCGCTTCGAGAACATCACGAAGCCGTAGACCACCGGGTCGGGCCGGAGGTCGGTCCCCATCTGGGCCAGGGCGTCCCCGAGCAGCGGGTCGATCACCTCGCCGTCCTTCGGGTAGTGCTTGCCGGCCACGAACCCGAGGAAGTGCGGGTTGCCGGTCGCCGGTCGGACGACGACGTCGCCGTCGGGACCGGCCTCGACGAGGGCGTCCACCGGCAGCGGGATCGCGTCGTCGAGGTCCACCATCACCTCGGCCGCGCCCTCGACGTGCGTGGGCGAACCGAGGAACGAGCCGTCGGGCCGGCCATCGCCGGAGACGACGACCGCCGGGACGGCGGGGAGAGGGGCCTCGCCGGCGTCCTTGCCGGCGAGCGCGGACGGGGCGGACGTCAGGCCGACCCAGCCGACGCACGCTCCGAGAATCATGGATCGAGTGAACAAATGAAGTCTCCTCCCGGATTTCGGGGTGGCCCTGACGTTCTGGACTCTTGGCGTGGGCGGCCGGTCGGAAGGGACGGCCGTCCCGGGCTCGACGAAGCGGCCCCGCCGGGTTCGGGGCCGTCCTCCTTCGGTGTTCACCCCCGAAGACGAGATCCCTCGGAGGCCGCGACACGAAGAAGACGATTTTTCGTCGGGGCGCTCAGTGACCGCCTTTTTCGAGGATCGCCTCGACGACCCGCCGCTCCGGCGCCGTGAAGCGGGCCCCGGCGGCCGCGCCCCGTCCGAGCGCCTCCACGGCCTCCCCCGTCCGTCCGTCGAGGTCGAGGAGCATCGCCAGCCGGACCCACGACTCCCCGACCTCGGGGGCGGCCTCGGCGGCCTCCCGGAGGAGCGGTTCGAGCCGATCCGTCCCGACCCCGGCCGCGGGTCCGAGCTCCGCCAACAGGTAGGCGATCTCCTGACGCCGCGGCGAGAGGTCTCGCGCCGCGAGAAGCTCGGCCACGACGACCGGCAGCGCGGCCGCATCCCCGAACCGCGACCAGAGCTCCCGCGCGACCTTCGCGCGCCGCACGACGACCCGCACGTCGAGCGGGTGCAGCCTCCGGTTCCGCCCGAGCGCGTCGAACGCGATCCGGAGGATCCTCCGCAACGCCGGCGGGGCCTCCCCGGACACCCGCTCGATCTGGCGCAACGCCCCGACCGCGAACATGTTCCTCGCTCCGTCGGCGTGCGGCGGGTCGCCGTCGATCGACCGCACGAACGCCGCCTCCGCGGCCGGACCGTGCCCCGCCTCGAGCCGATCGAGCGCCTCCTGCATCCCCCTCGCCGTCCGCCACTCCGGCGCGATCCAGACCGCCGCCCACGCCGATCCGACCAGGATCGCGCCCGCCGCGAGCCCTCGCCGCGCCGGCCCCGTCGCCGCGACGACCGGTCGGCCGGTCACCCGGTCGAGGTAC
>JAUIEL010000183.1 GCA_030428825.1 bacterium | reverse complement strand
TCCACTCGGTGATCGACAGGCCGGATCGCGTGAGCCGGACGGTCCCCCCGAGCACGATGATCGCGAAGACGACGGCGCAGCAGACGAGGAGCCAGTTCGAGACGGGACGGTGCTCGGACATGTCGCCCGAGACTACCAGTCGGCCGGGGAACTCCTCGCGCTGCGACCGTTTGCCGCGCCGCTCACCGGGGCTGCTTCAGCGTGACCGTCCGGTTGACGAAGAACGCGCGGCGCTGCCAGGTCGACGTCCCGGGCCACCGGACCGCCACGCGGACCCGCCCCTTGTACGGGCCGAGGCCGAAGTGGAGGACCTCCCCGTCCTGCGACGTCGTCCCGCGGGCGGAGGAGAGCTCGCGCACCTGCCGCCGCGGCGGCTCCTCGTCCGTCTCGACGACGACCCGGGCCCCGATCCCGAACCGGTTCGGCGCCCGTCCCTCCAGGCGGACCTTCAGCCAGCGATGATCCGGCGCGCCGCGGTTCTCGAACAGCCGCACGCCGGAGTTCGACGCGAACAGGACGTCGAGGTCGCCGTCGTCGTCCTTGTCGAACCACGCGTGCCCCCAGCCGTTGAACTGGACCGCGCCCGCGGCGCAGGTGACCGGCGTGAAGCGACCCTCCCCGTCGTTCTCGTACAGGGCGGACGGCACCCCCTCGTAGACGCAGGTGATCGAGAGGTCGAGGTCGCCGTCGGCGTCGAAGTCGACGAACGCCGGGTCGGAGTGCGTCTCCTGGAACCGGATCCCCCGCGCCCGGCGCTCGTCGACCCACGGCCCGCCGTCCGGGCCGGGGTTCATCAGCAGCGTCGAGAGGTTCGAGAACCCCCGCCGGACGAACCGCGGGTGCGCGAGGTTCGCCGAGAAGAGGTCGAGGTCGCCGTCCCCGTCGACGTCCCCGAAGCACGACCCGATCGTGTGGCCGAACGCCCCCTGCCGCTCGAACCCGTGGACCCCGAGGTCGGCCGCCACGTCGACCATCCCCGTCGGGCCGCAGCGGAACAGGACGTTCCGGTTCAGACGGTAGTTCGACACGAACAGGTCCTGGTCGCCGTCGTCGTCGACGTCGACGGGGGAGACGCCGCGCCCGCACCACGTCCCGGCCGCCGCGATCCCGCTCGCCTCGGTCGCGTCGACGAACGTCCCGTCGCCGCGGTTCTCGAGCACGACGTCCGGGTTCCCGACGCCGAGGGCCCCCTCGTACAGGGCCAGGTAGAGGTCGAGATCGCCGTCCCCGTCCCGGTCCCACCACGCCGCCCCCTCCGGCGTCGCGGCGAGCGTCACCCGGTCGAGGCCGGTCCCCGCGGTGACGTCCTCGAACCGGTGCGCCTCTCGACGCCCGAGGTTCGAGAAGAGCACGGGATGCGGCGCCTTCACCAGCAGCAGGTCGAGGTCGCCGTCCCCGTCCGGATCGCCGAACAACGCCGACGCGGCCCCGCCGGCGAGGCCGCGCGCCGCCGTCACGTCGGCGAAGCTCCCCCCGTCGTTCTCGTACAGCGCGCCCTGCAGGCAGAGGTCCGGGTCGCCGTCCGCGTCGTAGTCGCCGACCGCGACCCGCGCCTTCCTCAGGCCGCCGAGCCCCGCCGCCTCGGTGACGTCGTCGAACCGGACCGCCGGCGTCCCCTCCCGGAACCCGAGCGCCTCCCGGTCGCCCGCCAGCTCGGCGGCGAGCACGAGGTCGTCGTACGCCTTGTCGCAGTCGAGGTCGCACTCCTCCACCGCCGCCGGATCGCCCTCGCCGTGTCGAGCGGCCGCCGCCCCCCACGCCGCGTCGTACGCGGCCCGCGCCAGCCGGGTCGTCTCGTCGCCCCCCGCCCCGGCGCGGACCCGCGCCTGGGCCCAGAGATGGAGGATGCGACTCGGATCCCCGGCCGCCCGCGCCGCCTCGAGCCGCGCGCCGAACCACGCCGACAGCCGCTCCTCCTCCGCCGCGTCCCCGAGCTTCAGCGCCGCCATCAGGAGCCTCGACGCCGGGACCGCCGCCTGCTCCACGTCCGGGAACGCCTCGAACAGGTCGCCCCAGCAGCGGCGGTTGAACTCCGGCGTCCAGTTCGCCCACGCGTGGCTCCAGATCGCCTGGAGCACCTCCGCCGCCGGCGCGCCGAACCCCGCCAGCTCGGCGTCGACCGATCGCCCCGCCGCGTCGATCGCCCGGAGCTGGTCGACCGCCTCGGCGAACTTCTTCCCGCCGGCGAACGCCACCGCGAGGTACGCCCGCGCCCGGAGGTCGTCGCCGTCCTCCGCCACCCGCGCCGCCGCCGCCGCCTCGAGCTCGGTCCAGCTCGACGCGTCCTTGAACGCCCTCGCCTTCGCGGCGAACTCGTCGTCGGCCGCCGCGCCGAGGACCGCGAACGCGACCGCCGCCACCGTGCGCGCCGCGAGCGCGCCGATCGTCCGCCTCACTCCTCGATCCCCGGGAAGAGGAGCCGCTGCCGGACGGGGAGCATCCCGCGCTCCCGGAGCGCGTCGAGGACGGTCGGGAGCTGGGCGTCGCGGTCCTTCGGCAGCGGCACCACCCGCTCCTCGAGCGAGAACCGCTCGACCAGCTCGCCGACCAGACGGTGGATCTCCCGCTGGAACCGCGGCGCGGTCGCCCGCGTCCCGTCCTCGACGATCCGGGAGTCGACGATCGGCACCCAGAAGAGGGCGTCGTACGTCCGGCTCCACTCCTCGAGGAAGCCGGTCAGCCACGCCTGCTCGCCGCACGCACGGACGAGGTACGCGTAGTTGTCGATCACCGCCCGGTCGCAGACCACGATCGCCGACCGCCGGCACGCCTCCAGCTCGGCCTGCCACTGCGACGCCAGGATCCACATCTGCCCCTCGAGCGTCGTCGCCTCGTTGATCGGGAACGGCGACCGCCGCGAGTTCTCGTACGCCACGTCGGCGTCGACGCTCCGCGCCCGCAGCGTCGACGCCACGGAGAACGTCAACACCGTCTTCCCCACCCCGTGCGTCCCGATGAAGGCGATCTTGTGAGCCACCCCAGGATGTTACCGACCGCCCGACGTCGAGCCTCGCCCCATCCCGTCCCGCTCCGCTCCGCACCGGAGTCCCTTCCTTCCTCTCCTTCCTCTCCTTCCTTTCCTTCCTCCCTCCTATCATCTCCCCATGCCCGTCACCCTCCTCGGCCCCCAACGTCACTCCCCCACCGTCCAACAGACCCTCCACTCCCTCGGCGTCCGCGGTCCCGTCGCGGCGATCACGGCGGGATGGGAGGAGCGCGAGCTGGAGGACGACGAGCTGGAAGCGCACCTCGGCGGGGTGACGCGGAACCTCGAGCTGTGGGAGCGGTGCGACCGCGTGTTCGACGCCGACCCGGACCTCCGAGAGACGCTCTGGCGGCGTCACGACCGACTGGTGGAGGTGCGGCGGCTCTACCGGCTGCGCCTGAACCACGCCATGGACGCGGCGCGCGAGCTGCTCGATCGCCCGGAGGACCCGGACCTGGTGGCGGCCGAGTTCGAGGGGGCGATCGACGCCGTGCGGCGGCTCGACCGGGAGCATCTCGACCGGGTCGCGGAGGTGAACGAGGCGTTCGAGGCGGAGATCGACGCCCCGAACCGGCCGTCACTCGCGGGGCCGAGGAAGGAGGTCGCGGAGATCCTCGGCGACTCGGCGGCGCTCGCGATCGCGGGCGGGCACGTCGCGGTCCTCCTGAACCGGCTCCGGCTGTTCGGGATCGCCGACCTCGTCGGCGACCGGCCGGTCATCGCCTGGTCGGGAGGGGCGATGGTCCTCGGCGAGCGGATCGTGCTGTTCCACGACTCGCCGCCGCAGGGGCGCGGCCACGCCGAGGTGCTGGAGGCGGGGCTCGGCCTCCACCGCGGCGCCGTCCCGTTCCCGCACGCGCGGCGCCGGCTCCTCCTCGACGACCGCGAACGCGTGACGCTCCTCGCGCGCCGGCTCGAGCCGCTCCTGGCGATCCCGATGGACGAGGGGGCGCGCGCCGACTGGAACGGCGCCGAGTGGTGGCTCGCCCCCGGGGCCCGGCTCCTCGAGGCGGACGGCTCGGTGAGGGCGGCGTCGTGACGGCCGCCTCCCCCTCCCTCCGCGCCCTCCGGACGTCCGAGGAGGTCGACGCCTTCCTGGACGGCAAGAGCTTCCCCCTGGTCGACGGGGATCGGGTCACGTTCGTCTTCCGGGGCGAGGCGGACACGGTCGCGCTGCGGCACTGGATCTTCGGACTGACCTCGCGCCAGGAGCTGGAGCGGGTCGAAGGGACCGACCTCTGGTTCACCACCCTCGACCTCCCGCGCGAGTCGCGGGTCGAGTACAAGCTCGAGGTGACGCACGGCGGGGACACGCGGTGGATCCTCGACCCGCTGAACCCTCACCGGGCGCACGACCCCTTCGGGGCGAACTCGGTCTGCCACAGCGACGGCTACGTCTTCCCGGAGTGGGCGCAGGAGGATCCGGACGCGCGGCCCGGCGACGTCGAGTCGCTCCGCTTCCACAGCACGACGTTCCACGACGAGCGGACGATCCGCGTCTACCTGCCGGCGCGGTTCCGGCGTCGAGCCCGGTATCCGCTGCTGGTCGCGCACGACGGCGACGACTACCTCCGGTTCTCGGGGATGAAGGCGGTCCTCGACAACCTGATCCATCGGCTCGAGATCCCGCCGATGATCGTCGCCCTCACCAATCCGATCGATCGGCTGACCGAATACGCGGCGTCGGAGCGTCACGCCGCGTTCCTGGTCGACGAACTCCTCCCCCACCTCGAGTCGACCTTCCCGCTGATCGGGACGCCGTCGACGCGCGGGCTGATGGGCGCGAGCTTCGGGGCGGTCGCGACGCTCTCCACCGCCTGGCGTCGGCCGGACGTCTTCGGGAAGCTCCTGCTCCAGTCGGGGTCGTTCGGGTTCACCGACATCGGCGACCACCAGCGCGGGCCGGCGTTCGATCCGGTGGTCGAGTTCATGAACGCGTTCCGCGCCGATCCGGGGCGCCCCGCGTCGAAGGCGTTCGTCTCGTGCGGCGTCTACGAGTCGTTGATCTACGAGAACCGGTCGATGCTCCCGATGTTCCAGTCGACGGGGATGGAGGTCCGGTACGTCGAGGCGCGCGACGGACACAACTGGGAGAACTGGCGCGATCGCCTCCGCGAGGGGCTGTCGTGGCTCTTCCCGGGGCCGCTCTGGATGGTCTACGAGTGAGCCGGCTTCTCGAAATCGGACTCCTCGTCGCGCTGCCGCTCGCCGGAGCGCGCGCCGAGGACGCCCCCTCGCCCCTCGCGACCGGCGTCGTGAAACTGCTGGTGAACAAGGCCACGGTGGTGGCCGAAGGGGGCGGCTTCGCCGTCGCCGGGGATCGGGTCGTGACCTGCCGGCACGTCGTCCAGGGGGCCGTCGCCGCGGAGGTCGTGCTCGCCGACCACCGCCGGTTCGACGTGCGGGAGGTCCTCGCCGTCGACCGCTATTGGGACCTCGCCCTGCTCCGGATCGACGCCCCGCCCGACACGCTGACCCCGCTCCCGCTCGGCGAGGAACCGCCCTCGGTCGGCGACGAGGTGGCGTCATGGGTCCAGCTCCGGTTCTCCGACGACTTCGAAGGGGACGAGGAGTCCCCGCGCCCGAGCGAGGTCCGGCGCGGGAGGATTCTGCGACACCGACCGCTCGACGGCGGTGGGACCGTGCTGCGACTCACGACCGAGTTCGACGTCGGCGACAGCGGCACGCCGCTGCTCGACGCGAGCCTCGGCCGCGTGCACGGCGTGCTCACGATGTACGTCGACGACGACGGGGAGCACGGGACGACGTTGGCGGTTCCGGCCTCCTGCGTCCGACGGCTCCTCGAGCGGGCCCAGCCGGACGAGCCGTTCGCGGAGTCCCTGTTCGCCTGGCAGCGGCGCACGGTCGACGACCCGGAGTGGCTGGTCGAGAACGCCGTCATGCTGAGGGAGGACCCGCGCCGCGGCCGCCGCCTCGTCGCGCGGAAGATGCTCGGCGGCCTGATCGAGCGGCACGCCGACGACGACCCGCCGACCCTGGCCCGCGAGGCGTACCACGCCTACGCGCACGCGCTCTTCGTCGACGGCCTCGAAGCCGAAGAGGACGCGGCGGCGCGGAAGCTGCTGGGCGAGGCGGTGACCGTGTACCGCCGCGCCATCGACGCGCCGGCGCTCTCGTGCTTCGACGACGTCATCCTCTCGCTGTGCCTCTCCCAGGCGACCGGCGCGTGCCTGAAGATCGGCGAGGTCGACGAGGCCCGACGGTTCATCGACCGGTACGTGGCCCGCGAACCCGACGACCCGGACGGGCACGAGCTCCAGGCGTGGGTGGCGGTGGTGGCGGGGGATCGGGACGGCGCGGAGCGCGCGGCGGACCGGCTGGCGGAGCTCGTCGGAGCCGACGCGGACCCGGTGATCGAGCTTCGCGAGCGGATCGGCTCCCTCGACGACGACGGGTGAGCGGGCTTAGACTGCGGGGTCGCCTCGCGGATCCGGGCACGGGCACGGGCAGGGGCACGGGCACCGGCACGGACAGGACGAGGAAGTACTTCCCATGAGTGAAGTGACACGCAGGATCGGGCTCTCGCTCGGCGCGGACATCTGCTGGCCGATCTGCTTCGAGGAGCTGGTCCGACGGCTCGACCTGAAGGTCCCGCTCGACGGCGACACCGTCCGGGTCGAGGTCGACCGCGTCACGATCGAGCCGTACGACCTCCGCGCGCCGCGCCACTACGACGTCGTGCTCGATCGGCTGACGCACTGGTATCACACGAGTCGAGAGTGGATCAAGAAGGTCGTCCTGATGGACGACACGTACGTCCTGAACAACCCGTGGTCGCTCCAGTCGATGGAGAAGCACACGTCGTACTGCGCGATGATGAGGCTCGGCCTCCCGGTCCCCGACACGTGGATGGTCCCGCCGAAGGAGTACGAGAAGAGCGCCGACCTGCAGCCGACCCTCGAGCGGTACGCGCGCCTGTTCGACCTCGGCGAGGTCGGCGAGCAGCTCGGCTACCCGATGTTCATGAAGCCGTACGACGGCGGAGCGTGGGTCGGGGTCAGCCGGATCGACAACGAGGAGGCGCTGAAGGCGGCGTACGAGCAGTCCGGCAAGCGGGTGATGCATCTGCAGCGCTCGGTCGAGGGGTTCGACCTGTTCGTCCGGGCGATCGGCATCGGTCCGCAGATCCGCTTCGTGAAGTACGACCCGGGCGCGCCGCTGCACGAGCGGTACCGCGTCGACCGGGACGTCATGGGTGAGGACGAGCAGCGGACCCTGCGACGGATCGCGCTGACGATCAACGGGTTCTTCGGGTGGGACTTCAACTCCTGCGAGGCGCTACGCCAGGACGGGACGTTCCATCTGATCGACTTCGCGAACGCCTGCCCCGACTCGCAGGTGACGTCGCTCCATTACCACTTCCCGTGGCTCGTCCTCTCGAAGGTCCGCTGGGCGCTCTTCTGCGCGGTCCACCGGCGGCCGTTCCGGAAGAACCTGAACTGGGCGCCGTACTTCGAGATCGCCGACTCCGACCGGTCGTTCGACGAGAAGCTCGAGGCGTACGCGGCGATCGCGGAGGAGAAGTACGAGACCGAACGGTTCGAGGAGTTCTGCGCCACGCACCTCGCGCGCCTCCCGGAGGTGGCGGACGAGTTCTTCGCCTCGGACACGTGTCGGGACGCGGTCCGGCAGAAGGTCGCCGCGCTCTTCCCGGCCCACGAGCACGACGAGTTCACCGGCCTCTTCTTCGACCGGATCCAGAAGTGGCGCCAGGAGGAAGGGGCCTGAGAGGGATCGAGGGGAAAAGGAACGCGGGAGAGGAAGGCTGCCCCCAACCCTCGCTCTCCCGCGGTAGCGGCCACGCGCCGCTTGACGAGAGCCCTTGCGCAACGGGCATGCCAGCGGGAAACGGCCGGGATCGGGCGTTCCAGGGGAGCACGGAGGACGGCGGGGTCACCGCGAGGTAATCGGGGGCGCTCCTCGAAACGGCCGGGCGCGGCCGCGGACTCACCGGGCGGCCGGGAGCCCCCTCAGGACCGGCTCGAGCACGGGCCAGACGTTCTCGGCGATCCGGGCCTGACCGGCCTCGTTCGGGTGGATCCCGTCGCTCTGGTTCATGTCGTCCTCGCCGCCGACTCCCTCCAGGAGGAACGGCACGAACGGGACCTCCATCTCGCGGGCGACCCGGGGGAAGACCTCCCGAAACGGCGCCGTGAACACCTCTCCCATGCTCGGCGGCGCCTGCATGCCCGCGAGGATCACCCTCGCGTCCGGACGGAGCTCGCGGGTCCGGTCGATCATCGCCCGCAGGTTCTCCTCGATCGTCGGGACGTCGATGCCGCGGAGGCCGTCGTTCCCGCCGAGCGCGAGGAGCACCACCGCCACGTCGAACTGCTCGAGCAGCCAGTCGAGCCGCCGCCGCCCGCCCGACGTCGTCTCGCCGGTGGTGCCGGCGTCGTGGACCCGGAAGCCGAGATCCGCCGCGTCGACCTTCTCCTGGAGGAGGGCCGGGTACGCCCGATCCGGGTCGAGGCCGTACCCCGCCGTGATGCTGTCGCCGAGGCAGAGGACCACGGGGCGCCGATCGACCTTCCTGACCGGTTCGAGGGGGGCGTCGCTGCATCCGACGATCGCCGCCAGGCCGAACCAGAGGAGGCGGTTCGGGTGGAACCCGCCGCCGGCCCTCCCTAGGTTCGATGTTCGCTGCCTCGCCCCCGGGACCTGCATGACCGAAACCCTCCTCGTCGTCGAAGACGTCTCCCGATCGTACAAGAGCGGCGCGCGCGACCTCACGGTCCTCGACGGCGTGTCGTTCGAGGCCGCCGCCGGCGAGACCCTCGCCATCGTCGGTCCGTCAGGGAGCGGCAAGTCGACCCTGCTCGGGCTCTGCGCCGGGCTCGACCGCCCGACCCGCGGGCGGGTCGTCCTCGCCGGCGAGGACCTCGACACCCTCGACGAGGACGCACGCGCCGAGCTCCGCGCCCGCCGGGTCGGGTTCGTCTTCCAGTCGTTCCGGCTCCTGCCGACGCTCACCGCGCTCGAGAACGTCCGCGTCCCGGCCGAGATCCTCGGCGACGAGGCGGCCGACGCGTTCGCGCACGAGCTCCTCGAGCGCGTCGGCCTCGGCGACCGGCTCGACCACTATCCGGCGCAGCTCTCCGGCGGCGAGCAGCAGCGCGTCGCCCTCGCGCGCGCGTTCTGCAACCGGCCCGGGATCCTGTTCGCCGACGAGCCGACCGGGAACCTCGACGGCGAGACCGGCCGCGCGGTCGTCGAGTCGCTGTTCGGGTTGAACCGCGAACACGGCACGACCCTCGTCCTCGTGACGCACGACCGGGCGCTCGCCGAGCGGACCGGTCGGGTCCTCTCGCTGGCGGACGGGCGCCTCGCGGGGGACGTCCGCACCGACGACGAGGTCGGGGCGGGGCGGGACGCCGCGGCCGGCCGATGAGCGGGCTGTTCGACCGCTGGACCTGGGCGATGGCGTGGCGGGACAGCCGCCGCGTCCGCGGGCGCCTCCTCCTGTTCGTGTCGTGCATGACCGTCGGCGTCGCCGCGCTGGTCGCGATCAGCTCGTTCGGCGAGAACCTCCAGTCGGCGGTCGCCGCCCAGTCGAAGTCGATGCTCGGCGCCGACCTCCGGGTGCGGTCGAACGACCCGTGGCCGACCGAGGTCGACGAACGACTCCACCGGTCGCTGCTCGACGAGCACGACGGCGACGTCTCCGAGCAACTCGGCTTCGCGTCGATGGCGCTCTTCCCCGAGCAGGAGGCGGTCCGGCTGGTGCAGGTCCGGGCGCTGCAGGGGAGCTACCCGTACTACGGGGCGCTCGAGACCGACCCGCCGGCGGCGGCGGAGCGGTTTCGGACCGCGCGAGACGTCGCCCTCGTCGACGCCGCGCTCCTCAGCCAGGTCGGCGCGTCGGTCGGCGACGAGGTCCGGGTCGGGGACGTCGGGTACGAGATCGGCGGCGCCCTGACGAGCATCCCCGGCGCGTCCGCGACGACGGCGATGTTCGGTCCGCGCGTCTACCTGCCGCGAGACGGGCTCGACCCCGCGCTGCTGCAGAAAGGGAGCCGGATCCGGTACGAGCGGTACTACCGCCTCGGCGACGGCGCCGACCCGCAGGAGATCGCCGCCGACTGGCGCGACTTCGCGCGCGACCATCAGCTCCGCCTCTCCACCGTCGAGTCGACCGAGGAGAACCTCTCCGAGTCGATGGACGACCTGACCGGGTTCCTGAACCTCGTCGGGTTCGTGGCGCTCCTCCTCGGCGGGCTCGGCGTCGCCTCCGCGATCTCGGTGCACGTCCGGGCGAAGACCGCGGAGGTGGCGACGCTCCGGTGCCTCGGCGCGAGCTCGGGACGGACCTTCTCGATCTGGCTGGCGCAGGCCCTGGTCCTCGGGCTGATCGGCGCGGTCGTCGGCGGCGGGATCGGCGTGTTGGTGCAGCGGACGCTCCCGCTCGTGCTCGGGAGCTTCCTGCCGATGGAGGTGCCGGTCTTCACGTCGTGGCGTGCGGTCGTCTTCGGCGGCGTGATCGCGGTGACGGTGGCGCTCGCCTTCGCGCTCCTGCCGCTCCTCCCGCTCCGGCGGATCCCCCCGCTCCTCGCGCTCCGGGCGCAGGTCGAACCGCCGCCGGGACGCCG
>JAUIEL010000182.1 GCA_030428825.1 bacterium | reverse complement strand
GCTCGCAGAACTCGGCGAGCCAGTCGGGGCGGATGTTGAAGATGTCGTCGAGGAAGTGCACGAACCGGAGCGGGACCCGCTCGCGCACGGCGTGGACCTCGGCGATCAGGTGGTCGACCGACCGCTTCCGGACGTAGCCGGCGTTGCCGACGCCGTACACCTTGCCGCGCCAGGCGTGGTGGAAGCAGAACGAGCACGACATCGGGCAGCCGCGCTGGGTCAGGAAGACCTTCCGGTCGGAGTCGCGATAGACCGCGCACGCGTCGTACAGGACCGATCGGTCGGGGAAGCCGAGCGCGTCGAGATCGGTGATCAGCGGCCGGAGCGGGTTTTGGACCACCTCGCCGTCGTCGGTCGCGTACGCGAGGTTCTCGATTCCCCGCCAGTCGTCCCCGCGCTCGAGGGCGTCGAGGAGGTCGACCATCGCGCCCTCCCCCTCGCCGCGGCAGATCGCGTCGACGCCGTCCTGCTTCGCGCAGTCGGGGAGGAAGGTGACGTGCGGGCCGCCCATGACCGAGAAGAAGTCGAACCTCGACTTGAGGAGGCGGTTCAGCTCGAAGATCGGCTTGTGATTGCCGGTCATGACCGACCAGGTCACGACGTCCGGCCGGTACTCCTCGATCTTCTTCAGCCAGCGCGCGTCCGGGAGGACCAGGGCCCGCATGTCGTGCCCCGCGTCCTTGACGACGCGCGACAGGACCATCGGGCCGAGCATCTCCTGCGGGAGGAGGCGGGTGACGTGGAGGACCTTCACGGTGGGCTCCGGGGAGGGGGCGGTCCGGGCGATCGGAGGGATCTTCTGGACAAAGCGGTCCAGAAGTCTACTCTGAGATCGGCACGCCGCGCGCGCCCGGAGCCACGAAAATGACGATCGCCCCGCTCAACTCGGTCTCGCGCGAGATCCGCCCCTCGCCGCTGCTCGAGTTCGGCCTGACGGTGAGGGGGGAACCCCGGCGCGTCTTCGCGAAGGCGGAATGGGTCCATCGGTCGGGGAGCATCAAGGACCGGCTCGCCGCGCACGTCGTGAACCGGGCCCGCGAGGAGGGGACGCTCCTCCCCGGCGCGCCGATCGTCGAGGCGTCGTCCGGGAACACCGCGATCGCGTTCGCGTCGCTCGGCGCGGCGACCGGCCACCCGGTCACGATCTTCATGCCCGACTGGATGAGTCGCGAGCGGACGCAGCTCCTGGTCGCGTTCGGCGCCCGGGTCGTCCCGGTCTCCCGCGAGCAGGGCGGGTTCGTCGGGTCGGTCGCGCTCGCCCACGAACACGCGCTCGAGGTCGGCGCGTTCGAGCCCCGCCAGTTCGACAACCCCTGGAACGTCGAGGCGCACGAGCTCGGCACCGGGGTCGAGATCCTCCGCGACCTCGCCGCCGTCGGGCTCGCCCCCGACGCGTTCGTCGCCGGCGTCGGGACGGGCGGGACGGTGATGGGGGTCGGCCGCGCGCTCCGGAAGGCGGGGCTCCGCGCCCGCGTGCACCCGGTCGAGCCGGCCGAGTCCCCGATCCTGACCGTCGGCCACAACGTCGGCCGGCACCGCATCCAGGGGATCTCGGACGAGTTCGTCCCGTCGATCGTCCGCCTCGAGGAGCTCGACGCCCCGATCGGCGTCTCCGATCGTGACGCCATCGTCGTCGCGCAGAAGATGGCGCGCGAGCTCGGCGTCGGGGTCGGGATCTCGTCGGGGGCGAACGTGATGGCCGCGATCGCGCTCGGCGACGAGCTCGGCCCGGACGCCGTGGTGACGACCGTCCTCTCCGACGATCACTCGAAGTATCTCAGCACGGACCTGTTCGCGCACGAGACGGCTCGGCCGGGGTCGATCGCGGAGGAGGTCCGGTTCCGGTCGGTCCGGGTCGTCGAGGCGCCCGCCGCGTGAGTCCGTATGCTCTGTCCGACGCGGGACCGCCGCGCCGCGCCGTCCGTCCCGCCGACCCGGAGTCCCGCTTGATCTCACCGACCGCCGAGTACGCGCTCCGCGCCGTCGTCTGCCTGGGGAACGCGGCGCCCGAACCGCAGACGAACCAGCAGATCGCCGAGACGACCAAGGTGCCGTCGGCGTACCTGTCGAAGGTCCTCCAGGGGCTGGCCCGAGCCGGGATCATCCGCTCGCAGCGCGGCCTCGGCGGCGGGTACACCCTCCTCCGCGACCTCGACGAGGTGACGGTGCTCGAGGTCGTCGAGACCGTCGACCCGCTGCGGCGCATCGAGTCGTGCCCGCTCGATCTCGCCGGCCACGGAAAGAACCTCTGCCCCCTGCACCGCCACCTCGACGGCGTCGTCGAGGCGGTGATCGAGGCGTTCGGCGACACGACGATCGGCGACCTCGTCCGCGAGCCCCGCTCGCGCCGCGGCTGCCGGTTCCCGCTGCCGCTGAAGCCGCGGTGAGGCGAGGAGGGGACGGCGCGTCGCTCGGCGGCGCCGTCCTCGTCGCGGTCGGCCCCGCTCAGCCGGTCGGGACCGTCGCCTCGACCAGGTCGATCGCGCTCCCGTCGAGGTCGTCGGGCGGTCGGACGCCGGCCAGCGCGAGGATCGTGGGGCAGACGTCGAACACGTGTCGCTTCGGCCGCTCGACGCCGGACGGGATCCCCGGCCCTCGCGCGAGGAGGAAGCCGATCGGCGTGTGGCTGCCGGAGCGGCTGTCCTGGTCCTCGAGGGCGAGCGTGCCGAACCGCGGCGAGTGGATCGAGCGCCAGGGGAACGAGCTGTCCCACATCACCGAGAGGTGCGGCTTGGCGTCGCGGAACGGGCCGTCGTAGAGCTCGTGGATCTTCGAGGCGTTCGCCACGACCCTCCGCCCGGTGACCGGGTCGGTCAGCTCCTCGAGCGCCGCCTTCACCTCGTCGACGACGCGCGGCACGTCGCTCGGGTCGACCTCGCCGAACCGGTCCTGCCCGCGGACGTTCACCCGGATCAGCCCGACCGCGTCGTTCGAGGGGACCGCGAACGCGCGCCGGCCGCGCGGGTCGAAGCGCCCCGCGTACCACTTGAACAGCAGCCAGTCCTGCATCGCCTCGGGCAGCCGGTTCTTGATCCCGTACTGGAGGCGCCCGGGCAGGACCCGCTTCAACGTCCGCCACGGGTTGACCCGCGCCCGCTCGGTGTCGGCGGCGCGCGCCGGGCGCGGACCGAACCCCCAGAGGTCGAGCATCTCGCCGAGGTTCCAGGTGGCGTGGCGGAGCGGCCCCATGCCGTGGCCCGCGAAGACGAGCGTGGTCGCGTCGGGCCCGGCGGCCTCGACGAGCGACGCGATCTCGCGGTCGACGGCGGCGTAGACGTCCCGCATCGTCGAGTCGAGCCCGTCGGCGCTCTCGGCGCGGTGGCGCGGGTGCGTCTCGTCCATCCAGTGCCAGAAGAAGTGGCCGACCTGGTGGGGCTCGGAGAACGACGCGTAGTGGACGTCCCACTCGCGCGTCCGCATGAGCCAGCGGTTCAGCTCGCCGTGCTTCCGCACCCCCTCGAGCAGGTCCGCGCGCTTCCGGCAGTACGACGCGAGCGTGTCGTCCATCGCGTCGATGTCGCCGACCGGGTGCGTCCCGACCTCGCGGCGCACCTCGCCCAGGAGCGCGGGAGGCCAGGAGGCGGGGGGCGTCTTGGTTGCGTGGGCGCCCCAGTTGGCGACGTGGTAGCCGTTCAGGTCGCGGCTGACCGGGATCTTCACCGCGTCCGCCACCCCGACCCGCTTCCCGGCGTCGGAGAGGAGCCGCCAGAACGGCCGGTCGGTGAACCCGTCGTCCCGGACGTGCCGGAGCCCGCCGGTCGCCGGGTCGTACCCGACGTAGAAGTACTTCTCGAAGTGGGCGGGGTTCCGGCCGGAGTAGAGGCACGACCAGACCGTGTCGGGGAACGGGTCGCAGGTCGTCGCGAGCGGCACCGTCGCGCCGTCCTCCATGAGGGCCGCGAAGGTCGGGAGGTGCCCCTCGTCCGCCCATCGCTTCACCAGCGTCCACTCCGCCGCGTCGAGTCCGATCGCGAGCAGCTTCCTCGGTCCCTGAACCATGTCGCGTCCTCCGGTGGGTCGTCTCGGGTGGGCCGGCTGGGCGTCCTCCAGTCTGTCCCGCGGACCGGCGCCGCTCGGGCGCCAAAAAGAGAAAAGTGGACGATTCGGTCCGATTCTGTGCCCGCCGCGCCGCGTCGAACGGGAAAATCGGACCGAAAGATCCGAAATGGGTCCCGACGAGCGGGAGTCTCGCCATGCGTCACGTCTACGGTCCCGTCGCCTCCGGTCGCCTCGGACGCTCGCTCGGCGTCGACCCGTTCCTCGGCGTCAAGACCTGCAACTTCGACTGCACCTACTGCCAGCTCGGCTCCGGCGATCCGGCCGGCCGGGGACCGACCCGCTCCGCGGACGTCGACGAGGTCGTGGAGCAGGCGCGGCGCGCGATGGCGGCGGAGACGGAGGCGGTCGACTGGGTGACGATCTCCGGCGCCGGAGAGCCGACGCTCCATCCCGAGCTCGGGATGATGATCGACGGACTGCGGCGGGTGACCGCGACGCCGATCGCGGTGGTGACGAACGGCTCGCGGCTCCACCGGCGAGAGGTCCGCGAGGCGCTGTCGGGCGCCGACGCCGTGCTCCCCACCCTCGCCGCGGCCGAGCCCGGAGTGCACTGGCTGATGCACCGGCCGCGCGGGCTCGGCGCGTTCCGGCGGCACGTCGAGGGGCTGCGCGAGTTCCGCGAGTCGTACCGCGGACGGTTCTGGCTCGAGGTGATGCTCGTCGCCGGCGTGAACGACGACCGCGAGCACCTCAAGGCGCTGGCGAGGCTCGTGAGGCGGATCCGCCCCGACGAGGTCCACATCACGCGGCCGACGCGTCCGGGGGCGGAGAGCTGGGTGACCGAGCCGACCTTCGCGGCCCTGATCCGGGCCACCGCGGCGCTGCACGGCGTGGTGGTCCGCCCCGGCCGCGCGGTCCCGGCGGGGGGACGAGCGCACGACGACGAGGGCGTCCTCGAGGCGATCGAGGGGGCCCTCCGGCGGCGCCCCCTCCGCGAGCGCGAGGTCCTCTCCTGGCTCGAACACGCCGGCGTCGACGAGCCGGCCGCGGCGCTCGACCGCCTGGTCGCGCGGGGGGGCGTCCGCCGTGTCGCGCGCGAGAGCGGCGCGTTCCTGGTTCCGGCGCGCGTCGGCGCCGACTTCGAGGTGCGACGATGACCTACGGCACGATCATCGAGCCGTTCCGTATCCACTCCGTCCAGGCGATCCCGAACCCGACCCGCGAGGAGCGCGAGGCGGCGCTCGAGCGGGAGGGGTCGAACCTGTTCGGTCTCCGCTCGTCGGAGGTGATCATCGACCTGCTGACCGACTCGGGGACCGGCGCGATGTCCTCGGCGCAGTGGGCGGGGATGCTCGACGCCGACGAGTCGTACGCCGGCAGCCGTTCCTACCGGCGGTTCCGCGACACGGTGAAGGCGATCACCGGGTACGCCCACGTCGTCCCGACGCACCAGGGGCGCGCGGCCGAGCGGATCCTCTTCTCCGTGGCGGTGAAGGCGGGGCAGGTCGTCCCGAACAACACCCACTTCGACACCACGCGCGCCAACGTCGAGGTGCAGGGCGCGGAGGCGGTCGACGTGGTGATCGAGGCGGCGAGGGACCCGGCGGCCGAGCACCCGTTCAAGGGGAACCTCGACGTCCCGCGCCTCGAGGCGCTCCTCGACGAGCGGGGGAGGGACGCCGTGCCGATGGTGATGTGCACGGTCACCAACAACTCCGGCGGCGGGCAGCCGGTCTCGCTCGAGAACCTGCGGGCGGTCTCCGCCGTCTGCCGCGCCCGCGGGATCCCGTTCTTCCTCGACGCGTGTCGGTTCGCCGAGAACGCCTGGCTCGTCAAGGAGCGGGAGCCGGGGGAGGCGGACCGTCCGGTGCGAGAGATCGCGAAGGAGATGTTCTCGCTCGCCGACGGCTGCACGATGTCCGCGAAGAAGGACGGCCTCGCGAACATGGGCGGGTTCCTCGCCCTGAACGACGGCGACCTCGCGCGCGAGTGCCGGAACGTCCTGATCCTGACCGAGGGGTTCCCGACCTACGGCGGGCTCGCCGGCTACGACCTGGAAGCGGTGGCGATCGGGCTGGAGGAGGTCCTCGACCCGCAGTACCTCCGGTACCGCATCGCCTCGACCCGCTACCTGGCGGACCGGGTCGCGGCGGCGGGCGTGCCGATCATGAAGCCGGCGGGGGGGCACGCGGTCTACCTCGACGCGAAGGCGCTCCTCCCGCACGTGCCGCCGTCCGAGTACCCCGGCCAGGCGGTCGCGGTCGAGCTGTACCGCGCCGGCGGGATCCGCTCGTGCGAGATCGGCTCGGCGATGTTCGGCCGGCGGCGCGAGGACGGCACCGAGGAGCCGGCGCCGCTCGAGCTGGTCCGCCTCGCGATCCCCCGGCGGACGTACACGAAGAGCCAGATCGACTACGTCGCCGAGGTCGTGATCGACGTCGCGTCGCGCGCCGGGGAGCTCCGCGGGCTCGAGATGGTCGAGCAGCCGCGCTGGCTCCGGCACTTCACCTGCCGGTTCGCGCCCCGCGATCGCTGAGCGCGCCGCGGGCCCGAGAGTGGAGGGCCGCGAGGCGGGGGGTGCCTCGCGGCCCTCGGGGCCGACGGGAGAGAGCAGGAGTCGTCAGTCGACGTACACCTTCCCCTTCCCCTGCTGGGGCTGGGTCGGGAGCACCATCACCTTGACCTTCTCCTTCGGCCCGCCGCCGAACCCGTCGATCCAGAGCTCGAAGCAGCCGCAGGCGTCCTCGTTGTCGAGCCCCTCGATCTTGACGGTGCCGTTCGGCAGCACGTCCATCGCGCCGGAGAGGTCCATCAGGCTGCCGGCGGGGAGCTTCACCGAGAGGCCGAGCGGACCCTCGAACTTCGAGTTCGGAGCGATCGCGTACTCGAGCGTGCCGCCCGGGAGCAGCAGCGCCGGCGCCACCGCGGCCTCCTCGTAGCCGAGGCCCTTGAACTTGCGCGTGTGCGCGTTGGCGGACTTCGGCATCTTGCGGTGCGTCTTGATCGCGTAGCCGCCCTTCGTCCCCTTCTTCCCCTCGACGCGCAGCACGTAGCGCCCCGAGCCCTTCGCCTTCAGCAGCTTCTTGACGAGCTGCTTCGAGTGCTTGAAGACGACGACGTCGTCGACGTACCCGTCCGGATCGACGAGCGAGAGCTTCGGCACGATGTCGCCGCTCGAGGAGCGGACGCGGACCACGAGCTTCATGCCCGCGACGGCGTCGAACTCCAGCTCGTCGATGTCGCCCGCGCCGGCGATCTGGCCGAAGATCTTGTCGCCCGGCTTGAAGACCGCCCGCCCGACGACGAGCGTCAGGTCGAGGTCCTCGTAGTCGTCCATGTAGTACGAGTTCCGGAAGCGGAGCGTCGTCGTGTAGACGCCGGGGACGAGGCCGGCGTGGTCGATCCGCAGGAAGACGTCGTTCCCGGGGAAGCCGCCGACCGCGAAGCTGTTCGGCGCGTCGACCATGAGCCAGTCCGCCGGCGTCAGCTCCTCGACGTCGAAGACGACGATGCTGGACGGCGTCCCGACGTTGTTCACGGTGACCGGGATCGGGTCGGGCACGGGCCCGAAGGCGTTCACCGCGACCGTGATCGGGGACGGGTCGTCGAGCGCGAGGTCGACGTAGAAGACGTTGACGAACGGACCGACGTTCCAGTTGTTCGTGACGTCGTCGTCGCCGGGCGCCATCACGTGGAGCCCCCAGACGTGCGGGACGTCGGGGAGGCCGAACGGGATGGTGCAGCCGACGGTCTGCGAACCGAGGACGTCGCTGGTGACCGAGCCGACGACGGTGTCGGACGCGTCGATCACGACGTCCTCGCTCAGCACGACCTGGGCGACGTAGCCGCCGATCAGCGGGTCGCCGAGGTTGTCGATCTTGATGGTCGCGTGGACCGTGCTGCCGACGTACACCTGACCGGGTCCGTTGACCGTGGTCGCGCGCAGGTCGTGCGCGGCGGTCGCGGACGGGGCCAGCGCGCCGCCGAGCAGCACTCCGACGGCGACGGCGGTGAGGTGCGGGAGTCTCCGACGTGACATGGTCTCCTCCTCGATGCCGGGCATCCGTTTCGGGCGGGCCGGCGCGAGGGCCGGCGGGTTTCGAGGAGAGGAGGGGCAATCGACGTGCCGAACGGCGCGGCGCGACGGTCGGTCGACACGGTGCGTGGAACCGCGCGTTTCGTGGAGGACTGCCCGTCGCGACGGCGAAGAACGCCCGATCGTCGGCGCGGTCGGCGGCGGCCGTTCGGCCGAAGGGAAGCCTTTCGCGGGGAGCCGTCCGCGGCGCCGGCTCAGGTCGTGGCGCGCCCCGAGGCGGCGAGGGCGACGACGTCGTCGATCGCGGGGTCGAGACCGCGTCCCGACGTGTCGACCGCCCGGTCCGCCTGCTCGTACAGCGGCCCGCGGGTCTCGAGGAGCGCCCGGAGTTCGGCCATCGCGCGCGGGTTCCCCTCCATCGGCCGCCGGTCCCCCTGCGCGACGACGCGGTTCCAGTGGTCGTCCGGCGTGGCGCGGAGCCAGACCGTGAGGCACCGGTCGCGCAGCAACGACCAGGTCTCGGGATCGGTGACGACGCCCCCGGAGGCCGCGAGGACCAGCGGGCCGTCGCCGTCGAGGAGACGCCGCGCCGTCTCCCGCTCGAGGCGCCGATAGTACGGCTCGCCGTGGATCCCGAAGATGTCCGCCAGCGACATCCCCGCCGCCTCCTCGATCGCCTGGTCGAGCTCGACGAACGGCGTCCCGAGCCGATCGGCCACGGCGCGGCCGATCGTCGTCTTCCCCGCGCCCCTCAGCCCGACCAGCGCGATCCGTTCGGCGCGGGGCGCCTCTGCCTCGTCGGGGAAGAGGCGGGTGATCGGGACGCCGAGCGCGCGGGCGACCTGCTCGAGCTTCACGACCGAGATGTTCCCGCGCCCCGCCTCGAGGGACGAGAGGAAGCGGGTCGAGAGCGCCGCCGCCTTCGCCAAGGAGGCGAGCGTCTCGCCGCGGGCACGTCGTCGCTCGCGCACCCGGCGGCCGAGTTCGGCGAGGAGGGGAGATCGGCTGCGCTCGGTGATCGAGGACGGCATGGCAGGCAGTATATTGCGTGACTCATGGGGAAACCACCGGAGAACTGCATCATACTGCTTGTTCGCGTCGGACTCACGCCCTAGCCTGGACCGGATCATGAACACGGCCGATTTCCACACCCACCCCGACCGTTACGTCCACTGGAAGCTCGAGGTCGACGGCCCCGTCGCCCGGATGGTCATGGACGTCCAGGAAGACCGGCCGTGGCGCCCGGGCTACGTGCTGAAGCTGAACTCGTACGACCTCGGGGTCGACATCGAGCTCGCGGACGCCCTCCAGCGCATCCGGTTCGAGCACCCCGAGGTGAAGGTCCTCGTCTTCACCTCCGGGAACGACCGGGTCTTCTCCTCCGGCGCCAACATCTTCATGCTCCAGAGCAGCACGCACGCGTTCAAGGTGAACTTCTGCAAGTACACCAACGAGACGCGCCTCGGCCTGGAGGAGCTCTCCTGCGCGTCGGGGATCCGGTCGCTGGCGGCCCTCAACGGGACGGCCTCCGGGGGCGGGTACGAGCTCGCCATCTCGTGCGACGAGATCCACCTGATCGAGGACGGCAACTCGGCCGTGTCGCTCCCCGAGGTCCCGCTGCTCGGCGTCCTGCCGGGAACGGGCGGCCTCACCCGGCTCGTCGACAAGCGGAAGATCCGCCGCGACCTCGCCGACGTCTTCTCGACCCTCGCCGAGGGGCAGCGCGGCCCGCGGGCCGTGAAGTGGAACCTCGTCGACGCGTCGTGGCCGAAGTCGAAGTTCGAGGAGAAGGTCGGCGCCCGGGTGGCGGAGATCGCCGAGGGCGGGACCGCGCGCGGCGAGGCGGGGACGGGGATCGTCTTCGGCCCGCTCGACCCGACGACCGAGGGGAGCACGAGGACGTACGAGTACGTCACGCTCGAGCTCGACGAGGCCGCGCGCGTCGCCACGGTGACCGTGAACGCCCCGAACACGCCCCAGCCGACGAACCCGGACGAGCTCCGGGCGGCCGGCGACGCGGCGTGGGTGATCCGGGCGTGGCGCGAGCTCGACGACGCGCTCCTCCAGCTCCGGATCATGAACGTCGAGATCGGCGTGGTCGTGCTGAAGACGCGCGGCGACGCCGACGCGATCGTCGCGGCGGACCGCCTGCTGGTCGACCACGCGGACGACTGGCTGGTGAACGAGACCCGCCTCCACGTCGCGCGCGTCCTGCGTCGGCTCGACAACACGTCGAAGTCGCTCTTCGCCGTCATCGACGAGGGGTCGTGCTTCGCCGGGACGTTCTTCGAGATCGCGATCGCCGCCGACCGCTCGTTCATGCTGAACGAGCCGGACGTCCCGGTCCACCTCCGGATCGGCCCGCTCTCCGGCGGCGCGCTCCCGATGAGCCACGGCCTGACCCGGCTGCAGTGCCGCTTCCTCGCCGACCCGTCGATGGTGTCGCGCGCGCTCGAGACGACCGAGCCGATCGACGCGGAGACGGCGGACGAGCTCGGTCTCGTGACGTACGCGCCCGACGAGATCGACTGGGAGGACGAGGTCCGCATCGCCATCGAGGAGCGGGCGAGCCTCTCCCCGGACGCCCT
>JAUIEL010000181.1 GCA_030428825.1 bacterium | reverse complement strand
CCGAGGAGCGCCGCGCCGACGATCCGCGCCGACGCGTCGCTCGACGCGAGGAGCGGGGCCGGGTCGAGCGACGCCGCGCGCTCGCCCGATCGGACGAGCCGCTCGCCGATCTCGAGGGCGTCGCGCAGCAGGTTCGGCGGCACTCCGGCCGCGAGCGTCCGGACGAGCTCCGCGCCGACCGCCGGGTCGAACGGCCGCAGCCGCGCCCGCGCGAGCGCCGCCCCGACGGCGACGTGCCGGTCGGCGTCCTCCGCGAGCCCCGCGAGCGCGCCGGACGCCGACTCGACCCGCCCCGCGGCGGCGAGCCACGCCCCCGCGAGCCGGCGGGCCGGATCGGCGTCCGCGAGGAGCGCCGCGACCAACGGTTCGAGCGCCACGCCGCGACCGACGACGTCGAGCAACGCCTCCCGACGGACGGCGGGCGGGACCTCGGCGCCGAGCCACGGGACGAGGTCGACCTCCGGCCGCCGCGGATCGACGGGCGGGAGCCCCTCTCCCCCGGCGGCGAGCGCGAGCGCGTCGAGCAACGTCGCGCGCGCCCCGGCGCCGGCCTCGTCCCGCTCGATCAGGACGGCGGCGAGGTGACGCGCGGCCCAAGCGTCCGCGCGGACCGCTCGCGGCGCCGATCGCTCGGCGCCCGTCCGATCTTCAGGGTCATCGGGGTCATCGGGGTCATCGGCCGGCGCGGGAGGATCGGGCGGCTCGAGCGCGACCTCCCTCGCCGCGGCCGTCTCCCGATCGACGACGAGGAAGACGAGCCCCGCGTCGACGACGACGAGGTCGCGCGTCGCGAGCAGACGCCCGAGCAGCGCGGACGCGGTCGTCGGCGCGAGGTCGAGCGGATCGACCGGATCCGACGGGTCGGCCGACCGCGCGGCGGCGAGCGCGGGCGACAGACGGACCGGCTTCTTCGCCTCGACCGTCCGGCCGAGCGCGCGGACGACCGCGTCGAGCGGGAGCGGCGCCCCGAACGGCCAGTCGAGTCCGACGACGACTCCGGGCGCGAACGCTCCCCGATCGAGCGGCGGATCGCGCAGATGGTCCCGCTCGAGGCGTCGTGCGATCTCGTGGTGCAGCAGGGCCTCGAGGAGCTCCGGCGCGCGCGGGTCGCCGTCCCGCGCGCGCCGCACCAGCCCCGCCCCGGTCGCGGGGAGCCGGACGATCGTCTCGCGCACGCGGACACGGGCCTCGAGCGGCAGCGCGTCGAACCGGTCGAGCACGGCGTCGAGGCCGGCCGGCGTCACGACGAGCGGCTCGAGCGCGGCGGCCGCGCGGGCCCGCTCGGCCGCGCCGTCCGCCGCGAGCGACCGGAGCAGCCGGACCGCGGCGTCGGGGTCCGGTTCAGCCGCCGGCGCGGCCCACGCCGCCGCCGCGAGCAGGAGCGCCGCCCCCGCGATCCCGCGTCCCGGCCGGGCGGTCACCGCAGCCTCCGCTCGGTCCCCGGGATCCTCCCGGAGAGGCGCAGGTCGCGGACGACGATCGGCGTCCGCGACCGGATCTCGAGCCCCGACGCGCGCGGCCGCTCCTCGTCGACGTACCGGTAGACGACGTCACCGTCGACCCGCAGCCGCACCTCCGCCTCCGCGCCGGACGGCTGCCGCTCGAGCTCCACGCGCACGCGCTCGCCGCGCCGGAACGAGTGCTCGCGCGGCTCCCCCTTCCGGCGCGGCCGCGTCTCGCCGAGCGCCGGCTCGAACACGTGGCCGCGGAAGTCGTCGAGGTCGCCGGTCCAGGCGTTCACCTGACCGGGGAGCTCCCCCTCGCCGAACGAGCGCACGACGAAACAGGTCGACAGGAGCCGCACGCCGAACAGCGTCGGGACGCCCTGCTCGAACGGGAACTCCAGGTCGAACGAGATCGTCATCGGGGCGGAGGGGTCGAACGGGAGGGCGCGCTCGACGCCCGGCCGGTGGACGAACCCGTCGGTCGGGCCGCGTCGCCCCTCGCTCGGCACGGACGAGAGCGCGTCGCCGCGGATCCCCCACTCGGCGCCGGGGAGCTCGAAGTCGTCGAGCTCGGCGCCGGTCCGGAAGCCGTGGACCAGGTCGACCGTCCCGTCGTCGTGGAACGTCGCCTCGGCCCGCGTCCGGGCCCGGACGGTCTCCCGCGCCCGCGCGGTCCGGACGTCCCGCTCCGCCTGCTCGACCGCGCGCTGGATCGAACGCTGCCGCGCCGCGACCGGCTCGAGGCCTCGCAGCCCGCCGTCGAGGAGGATCGACTCGCCGGCGCGCGCGATCTCCTCCGGATCGCCGGCCGCCACCGCGGCGTCGAAGGCGGCCAGCCGCTCGCGCGCCTCCTCCTCCCGATCCGACGTCTGCCGCCGCAGCGCCGCCCGCCGCGCCTCGAGCACCGGACGGAGCGCCGCCAGCCGAGGGTCGCCGGCGTACGCCTCCAGGACGGCGTCGACGTCCTCCGGTCGCCCCGCGTGGTGGAGCATCACCGCCGCGGCCCTTGGGTCGACCGCGTCGCCGGCGAGCGCGACCAGGCCGTGGGTCTCGATCTCGTCGAACCGGACGTCGAACCGCGGCGGGTCGAACCGAAGCGTCCGCGCCTCGCGATCGACCTCGACCAGCTGGCCGCGCCGGCGGATTCCGCGGACCCAGACCTCGGTCGCGCGGCCTCGCTCCCGTTCGAGCGCGTCGAACGCCGCCGCCTCGAGCGCCCGCGCCCCGGGCAGCGCGGCCACGACCTGCGCGAGCCACGGGTCGAGGACCCGCGCCTCCCCGAGCCGCTCCGCCGCCGCCGTCGCCGCCGCGACGTCCCGGCGGGCGAGCGCCGCCTCGACGTCCGCGGCGACCGCCGCCTCGAGCCGCCGCCGCGCCGACCGCTCGCGCTCGCGGACCTCCAGGTCGAGCTGCTCGACGCGCGCCTCGATCGTCTCCCGGAGCGGGCCCGGCTCCCCCGGCAGCGCCCCGGAGGCGACGCCGAGCGCCTCCTCGACCGCCCCGCGGACGCCGCGCGCGATCTCGTCCCGGTCCGGCGACGCCCCGTCGGGGACCCGCCACGCCGCCAGGGCGCGCCGCGCGCTCTCCTTCGCCTCGTCGACCGCGCGCTCCAGCCGCAGCCGCTTCAGACGCGACAGCGCGGCGCGGTACGACTCGGCGGCGCGCGCCCGCCACTCGGGGGACGGCCGGGCGTTCCGGCTCTCCGGCACGACCGACCGGACCGCCACCGCGAACAGCTCCGCCACGCGCTCGTCCGCCGCCGCGAGCTCGCGGTCGACCCGCTCCAGCCCCTCGGCGTACCGGCGCGCGGTGACCAGTCCCAGGAGCTCTCCGGACAGCCGGTCGAGGTCGATCTCGATCTCGTCGTTCGCGCGACGCGCGGCGCGGCCGACCAGTTCGTCCGCGACGGTCCGGCGCGCCTCGGCGGTCCCGGCGTCGAGCGCCTCGGCGAGCGGCGCCGGCAACGCGTCCGTCGGCGCCCCGAGCGCCGAGGCCGCGCCGCGCCCGACCTCGGCGTCGAACGCGTCGAGCGCGGTCTCCAGCCGGCCGGCCGCCACCTCCCGGCGCGCCACGGACGACGCGCGGACCCCGAGCAGGCGCGCGCGTTCGGTCGCCTCCCGCACCACCGCCGCCTCGAGCCTCGACTTCGGCGGGCCGGCGGGGAGCGCCGCGAGGGAGCTCCACGCCTCCGCCGGACCGATCCGCCCGGCCGCGAGGTCGCCCGGTTCGAACGGACGGTCTTGGCGGACGGACGTCTCGGGCGGCGCCGGCGTCCCGTCCTCGGGTCCGCTCTCCGCGCGGAACAGCGCCACGAGGAGCGCGATCGCCACGACCCCGGCCGCCGCGCCGCCGGCGACGCGCCAGGCCCGGCGACGGGACGGCGTCTCGTGACCGGCCTCCTCCCACGAGAGGCCCGGCAGGTCCGCCCCCGCCACCGGCCTCGCCGCCCGCTCGAGGTCGGCGATCGCCTCCGCCGCGGTGCGCGTCCGGAGGCCGCGCTGCCGGGCCAGGAGCCGGGCGACGACGCGGGACGTGGCGGTGGAGATCCCCGGGCGGACCCGCTCCGGCGGCACGATCGGCGAGAAGAGGATGTCGGAGATGCCCGCGGTGAGGCTCTCCCCGACGTGCGGGGGACGGCCGGTCAGCATGTGGTAGAGCGTCGCGCCGAGCGAGTAGAGGTCGCTCCGCTCGTCCGCCTGCTTCGGGCTGCGGGCCTGCTCGGGGGAGAGGTACTGCGGCGTCCCGATCATCGTGCCGGGGAGGGTGAGGTCGAGCCCCTCGCCCGTCTTCGCCAGCCCGAAGTCGGTCAGCTTCACCCGCCCCTCCGGGTCGAGCAGGACGTTCCCCGGCTTCACGTCGCGGTGCACGATCCCGTGGGCGTGCGCGTGCTCGAGCGCGCGCGCCACGCCGAGCGCGATCCGGAGCGCCTCCTCCTCCGCGAGCGGCCCCTCCTCGTCGAGGCGCTGCTTCAACGACCGTCCGTCGACCAGCTCGAGGACGAGGTAGACCCGCCCGTCCTGCTCGCCGAAGTCGAAGCACCGGACGACGTTCTCGTGGTCGAGCCGCGCCAGCAGCTTCGCCTCGCGCAGGAGCCGCGGGACCGCGTTCGCCGGCGTCCCCTCCCGCACCTCGAACAGCTTGAGCGCCACCCGTCGCTCGAGCCGCGCGTGGCGGGCGACGAACACGCGGCTCGTGCCGCCCCGGCCGAGGATCCCCTCGAGCTCGTACCCCGCGATGCGGCGCGGTCCGGCCTCGCGCGGGGGGCCGCTCATCGATCCTCGCCCCGACTCACTTCTTCTTCACGGGGTCCTTCATGCGCATCGCGAACTTCCGGATCTCCTGGTCGACGACCGGGAGGTCCTTCGGCTCGACGGCATGAACGGCGTGCACGATCGCCTCGAGCACCCTCACGTGGCCGGGCGGGAGGTCACCCGGCGGCCACCGCTCGCGGAGCGTGTCGAAGAAGACCTTCAGCTTGTCGTCCCCCAGGCTGCGCCAGCGTTGGAAGAGGGCCATCCCCTTCGCCACGTCCATCTGCACCAGGTCGGAGAAGTCGCGGCGGACCGCGTTCTCGAGCGGCGTGTCGTCCCGCTTCCGCATCGCGTCGCGCAGCGCCTCCCCCCACTGACCGTCCTCGAAGAACTTCATCTCGTCCTTCTTCACCGACCGCTCGTACCGCCCGGCGCCGAGCGTGAAGACGGAGTTTCGGCCCAGCAGGTCGAACTCGAACAGCGCGGCGTACGACTCGTCGAAGAACGGCGGCAGCTTCTGCCCTTCGTATCCGTAGCGGTTGACCAGGATGTGTCCGACCATGTTGGCGCAGTGGGCGGCGGTCTGGGCCTCCCCCTTGTTCGCCATGTAGACGGCGCCCATGGCCCAGGTGTCGTCGTACCGATAGACGCTGACCACCCGCTTCGCCCGCTCCCCCCAGTCGACGCCCATCCCCCGTTCGGCGCCGACCCACGTCACGAACTTCTCGTACGCGAACCGGAGGCGGAAGGCGAACACGTCGACGCGCCGCCCGCCGAGCCAGCCGAGACCCGACCCGGCGTCGAACTCGCGCGCGAACTTCCGGTGCCCCTTCTCCAGCAGCTCGGCCAGCTTCTTGGCGAACTCCCCCTCGATGTCGGTGTAGACCGCGACGTGGTCGGTCACCTGGATCGAGAGCGGCTTCCCGATCACCTTCGACACCTCGGCCCGGGTCTCGGCGACCCAGTGGTCCTCGCCCCGGACCCACCGGCCGTTCACCTCGACCCACCCCTGGCGGCGGCGCGCCTCGTCCTCCGGGAGCCACTCCCCCTCGTGCAGGACGAGTCCCTGCTCCAGCTTCTCCTTCTCCTCCGGCGTGACCCAGCGCCCCTCGTGCTCGACCATCCCCTGCGCGCGCATCTGCTCGGCTCGCGACTCCCGCTCGAGCCGATCGCGCTCCTCCGGTCGGACCCACTCCCCCTTGTACTTCACCCGGCCGAGCGCCTTGTTGGCGCCGTCGTGATCCGGATCGATCTCGAGCACCCGGTCGAGCAGCTCGCGGTGCCGCTTCCGGAGCCGCCGTTCCTCCGCCAGGACGGCGAGGGCGAAGACGCCGTCGGCGTCGTCCGAGGCGAGCCCGCCGAGCCGGTCGTCGATCTCCTGCGCCGGCGTCTTCTTCCGCTCGATCTCCTTCACGTCCGCCTTGGCGATCTTCTGCACCCCGAACTTCGTCTTCACCTCGACGAAGGCGCCGTCGTCGGAGAGGATCTCGCCGTGGAGCTTCCCGCCGCTCTTCAGGTGGACGACGTCGGCGACGACGCCCGGGGCGAGGCCGCCGAGGAGGGCGAGGACGAGCGGGGCGAACCGGCCGCGCGCGAGGCGCGTCGACCCCGTCCGCGGCGGACCTCCGGAACGTCTTGGAGCGGGCATGGAGACCTCCGGACGGAAGACGTCGGACCGGGCGCGGGGCGCGACTCAGCTCCCCGCGGCGTCGCCCGGATCGATGCCGTGCTTCTCCATCTTACGGTTGAGGGCGAACCGCGAAATGCCGAGCTGCGCGGCGGCGCGGCTCTTGTTGCCGCGCGCCTCCGCGAGCGCCCGCTTGATCTCGCGGACCTCCATCGCCGAGATGCGCGCGTTCAGGTCGGCGTCCCCCTCCGGCTCCTCCGGCGCGCTCCCCCCCTCGCGGACGTGGCTCGAGACGCGGTCGATCGTGATCGCCTCGTCGGAGAGGGTGACGAGGCGCCGCACCTCGTTCTCGAGCTCGCGGACGTTCCCCGGCCAGCCGTACCGGCCGAACGCCTCGACCACCGCCGGGTCGAGCGCCGGCGCCTCGCGCCCGGCCGCCAGCGCGACCCGCGACGTGAACCGCTCGGCGAGGAGCGGGATGTCCTCCTTTCGGGCGCGGAGCGGGGGGAGCTTCACCGGCAGGACGTTCAACCGGTAGAAGAGGTCCTCACGGAACTCCCCCTCCTTGACGAGCTCGCGGAGGTCCTTGTTCGACGCCGAGATGATCCGGACGTCGACCCGGATCGGCTCGGTCCTGCCGAGCGGTCGGAACTCCCCCTCCTGCAGGAAACGGAGGAGCTTCGACTGGAGCGCCGGGGACATCTCCGACACCTCGTCGAGGAAGAGGGTCCCGCCGTTCGCCCGCTCGAGCAGGCCGCGGCGGTTGGTCGCTCCCGTGAACGCCCCCTTCACCGCGCCGAACAGCTCGCTCTCGAGGAGCGTCTCGGGGAGGGCCGCGCAGTTCTCGGAGACGAACGCCTCCGAGCGACGCGGCCCGAGGCGATGGATCGCCCGCGCCATCAGCTCCTTGCCGGTGCCGCTCTCCCCCTCGACCAGGACCGGGAAGTCGGAGTCGACGACGCGCTCGAGCACGTCGAACACGCGCCGCATCGCCGGCGATCGCCCGATGATGCCGACCGCGTCGTACCGCGACTCGCCGTCCCCGTCGTCGTCCCCCACGAGGCGCGCCCGGACCGACGCCAGCTCGGCCTCCCGGTCGAGCACGGTCCGCCGGAGGTCGCGGTTCAGGTTCTCCAGCCGGCCGCGGGCGGCGGCGAGGGCGCGGTTCGAGTCGGTCAGCTCTCCGATCAACCGCGCGTTCGAGATCGCCACCGCGACCTGGTCCGCGAACGCGCAGAGCCGGTCGCGGTCCCGCGCCGAGAAGACCGCCGCCTCGAGCCGGTTGTCGATGTAGACCACCCCGAGCGTCTCGCCCCGGAAGCGGAGCGGCACGCAGAGGACCGACCGGAGGCCGAGGTTCACGATCGACTGGACCGCCCGGAACCGCTCGTCCTCCCGCGCGTTGATCGAGAAGACCGGCTCGCCCGTCGCCAGCACCTCCTGCGCGATCGACCGGGAGACCGCGACCTCCGGGTTCTGCACCGCGGACCCCTCGAAGTTCCGCGAGACCTCGGTCTCGAGGATCCCCTCCTTGTCGGCGAGCACCACGAAGGCGCGTTCGGCGCCGGTCAGGTCGAGCACCGCGTCGAGGAGTCGCTCGAGGAGCGGCTCGAGCTCGGTCTCCCCGGCGACGTCGCGGGCGGCGTCGACCAGGCGAAGGAGGAAGGCGCGCTCGCCGGAGAGCTCCTTCAGCAGGTCCGGCGCGGGACGCGACCGACGATCGAGCGCGACGGTCCGGTCGGCGGGGACCTCGAACTCGATCCTCGCCGCCCCGACCTGGATCACGTCCCCCGGCTCGAGCGCGATCGAGAGGACCTGGTCGCCGTTGACGAACGTGCCGTTCTGCGACCCGAGGTCGGTCAGCCGCACCTCGTGCGCCAGCCGCTCGATCGCGCAGTGGACGCGCGACGCCTGCCGGTCGGCCAGCGTGATGTCGTTCCCCTTCGAGCGGCCGACGGTGATGCGCCCCTCGCGGAGCTCGTGGGAGGAGCGGGCGTCCCCCTCCGCGACACGGAATCGGATCAGGTCGTCGGCCATCGTCTCCATCCCTCGCGGGCGCCGGCCCGCTCCCGGCGCCGGGGGAGACTATCGTGCGAATTCGCCCGAGTAACGCCCGAGCCCGCTCGGGACCGCACATCCGCCGCCGCCGAGACCGCACACTTCGGCCACAAGCCGTGTATTGGACGTCGCTTCCGCGAACCGACGGAGCGTCAGCTTTCGCTCACTCCTCCACGAATCCGTTCGACCAGACCGGTCGTGGAGCGCCCCGGGAGGAGCGGCGCGAGCACGACCTGTCCGCCGTGACTCTCGACCCACTCCCGACCGACGACCCCCTTGTCGCGCCAGTCCTCCCCCTTCACCAGGACGTGCGGGGTGATCTCGCGGATCAACGCCTCCGGGGTCTCCTCGCCGAACGGCACCACGAAGTCGACCGCCTCCAGCGCGGCGAGGAGGGCGGCACGATCCTCGAGCGCCACCAGCGGCCGCTCCGGCCCCTTCAGGGCCCGGATCGAGGCGTCGTCGTTCAGACCGACGATCAGCACGTCTCCCTCGGCGCGCGCCTGGGCGAGGTACCGCGCGTGCCCGGCGTGGAGGACGTCGAAGCAGCCGTTCGTGAAGGCGATCCGGAGCCCCCGGGCGCGGAGGTCCTCGGCCAGCCCGGCCACCTCGTCCCGGCGCACGATCTTCAGGCTCGCCTCGTCCGGCTCGGCCCGGAGGCCGCGGTACAGCTCGGTCAGCGTCACCGCCGCCGCGCCGAGCTTCCCGACGACGATGCCCGCGCCGACGTTGGCGACGCGCACCGCGTCCGCGAGCGGCACGTCGGCCCCGACGAACCGCGCGAGGAGGGCGATCACCGTGTCCCCCGCACCGGTGACGTCGTACACCTTCCGCGCCTCGGACCGGACGTGGAACGCCTCTCCCGCGCGCGACGAGCAGTAGATGCCGTCCGGACCGAGCGTGACGAGCACGACCTCGGCGTCCGCGACGTCGTGCAGGATCGCCGCCGCGCGCGCGAGCGAGGCGTCGTCGTCGATCCGGACCCGCGTCGCCGCCTCCGCCTCGACCTTGTTCGGAGTGATCGCGAACGCGCCGCGGTAGCGCGAGTAGTCGGTCCCCTTCGGGTCGACCAGGATCCGCGTCCCCGAACCGACCAGGGCCTCGAACACCCGCTCGGTCACGACCCCCTTCGCGTAGTCCGACACGACCACGACGTCGCACGCCGCGGCGCGCTCGGCGACCGCCTCGACCAGGCGGCGCTCGGCCTCGCCGTCGACCGGCGTGACGTCCTCGCGGTCGAACCGCAGGATCTGCTGACTCCGCGCGATCAGGCGGACCTTCTCGATCGTCGGCCGCGCCGCGTCCGCGATCACCGCGCCGACGTCGGCGCCGGCCGCGCGGAGCGACTCGGTCAGCGTTCGCCCCTTCTCGTCCTCGCCCACGACCCCGCCGGCCCAGACGTCGGACCCGAGCGCGAGGAGGTTCGCGACCACGTTCCCCGCCCCGCCGAGCCGGAGCTCCTCCGACTTCACCGCCAGCACGGGGATCGGCGCCTCGGGCGAGATGCGATCCGCCTCGCCCTGCAGGTAGAGGTCGAGGATCAGGTCGCCGACCACGCCGACCCGCACCGGCCGCGCGCCGTGGACCACCGAGATGAGTCCCCCCGTCATCGCTCAGGATCCTCCGTCCGCCGCCCGATCTCCGCCGCTCCGCGCCCGCTCGGCGAGCACCGCCAGGCGGAGGAGCGGCAGCGTGAACTCGTGGTGCCCGACGATCTCGATCGCCCGTCCGCCCGGCCTCACCAGCACGTTGACGCGCGGTCGGTAGTGGCGGATCTGATCGAGGTTGGCGGTGGTGAACCGCTCGACCTGCCGCCCGACGTTCCGGGCGAGGTTCAGCGCCTTCAGGAACGTCTCGGGGAGGAGCACCGCCGAGCCGACGTTCAGGTAGACCCCGTCGCTCAGGTTCGCCACCACCGCGGCGAGCCGGCGGAAGTCGTCCATCGTCGCCGCGCAGATCGCCGCGCCGTCCGCGTTCTCGTGCATGTGGACGATGTCGCTGCCGATCGCGACGTGCACCGTCGCCGGGAGGTCGAGCCGGGCGCAGGCGGCGAGGATCGAGTGCCGGACGAACGGGGGCGCCGCGGCGAGGAGGCGGTCCCCCATCGCCCGGCCGAGGCCGACGCCGCGCGCCGCGGCGTCGGCGGCCGCGCCGTTCACGGCCTCCGCCGTCTCCTTCGCCATCCCGAACGACCCGTCGTCGAGCCCCGCGCCGACGTCCTCCGACGAGCGCCCGACGGTGGCGATCTCGAAGTCGTGGATGACGCCGGC
>JAUIEL010000180.1 GCA_030428825.1 bacterium | reverse complement strand
GGACCGGTCCTCTCTCGTCCCCGGGCGCCGTCCTTCGAGCGTCGCGGACAAGGTCGTTCCGGGGCTCGGCGGCTCGAGGTGCAGCGCGACGACCGGCGGCTCGTCGCCGGAGGGCACCGTCGCGTACGACTCGACCAGCGGGCACGCGCGCGACACGACGCCGATGACGTAGCGCGCTCCGGCTCGCGCGTCGATCGCGATGTCGCCGTTCGGCAGCGCCACGCGCGCCGGCGCGGAGTCGGCATCGCGATGGGCGTGGGTCACGCGGCCGCTGTCGTCGCACTCGAACACGTAGAGCCCGTGCTCGGGGATCGGCACGTGGTAGAGCTCGTAGGAAGGCGCCAGGTCGATGCGTTCGCCCGCGTGGTCGAACGCGCGGACCAGGATCCGGCGCCGCGCGCTGACCAGCTCGAGCGGGGTGCCGTCCGCGTGGACCGCGCGCGCGGTCAGGCGCTCGCCGTACGAGCGCGTGTCGCCGGTGTACGCGTCGATCACGTACTCACCCGCGGTGAGCCCGGCGATGCGGAAGCGACCGTCGGCGTCGGTGCGCGCTTCGGCTTCGACGAGGCCGTCGGCGCCGTACATAGGCAGCACCGCGTCGCGTTCGAACGCATTGGTCGTCGCGTTCGCCTCGGCCGCCTCGCCGGCGCGGCGCGCCCGCAGGAAGACGGACGGCAGCGGCCGACCCGACGACTCGCGCACGACGCCGGTGAGCACACCGGGTCCGCGCACCGTCAGGTCGAGCGCGATCGGCAAGCGCTCCTCTCCGGCGACGACGCCCGACGCCGTCGCGGTGCCGTGGTCGAGCGACTCCGCGTAGACGCGGTGCGCGCCGGGTTCCTCCAGGCCGAGCCGGTATGCGCCGGTCTCGTCCGTGGTCGCCGTTGCGGCGAGGATCCAGGGCCGCCGCTCGCTCTCCGTCCGGCGGAACGCGCGGACCGTCGCGGCGACGGGGTGGCCCGCCGTATCGACGACGACGCCGTGAAGGTTCGTGGTGGGCGAGCGGTACACGGCGAATCGTCCCGTCGGCCCGTCGGGCAGCGCCGCGATGCTCTCGTTCCCCGTCCAGGCGCCGACGACGCGGCCCCACAGGACGGCGTCCGCGCCCCACGCGTCGAGCGCGTCCGCCGGCACCTCGATCGAGAGCGTCACCACGCCGTCGTCGCCGGTGACGCCTTGCGCGAGCTCCAGCTTGTGCGCGCAGACCGGGCCGCGCGCGTCCGCGCCGGAGCGGGCCGCGCCGATCACCACGGCGATGCCGGGGCGCGCGTCGGTCGGGGGGGTACCGACGAAGGTCGAGACGTGCAGCTCGATCGTCCGCGTCGCGGCGATCGATTCGCGGTCGTGCGCGTCGCCCTGCTCGTCGTCCTGTGCGAGCGCGACGCGTGCGGTGGATCCGAGGGCGACGATCAGCGCGGCGACGAACACCGCCGGCAGCGCATGCGCGGCGCGGGCGAGCACGGCGACCGCGTTCATCGCGAGACCTCCACGACGACCTCCGTCGTCTCGCCGTCGACGATCACGATCTCGCGCTCGACGAGCGTCGCGCCGGCTTCGATCACCAGGCGCCACGTGCCGGTGGGCAGGGCTTCGTGACTCGTGCAGGTCCGGTTGGCGATCACCCAGGGGCCAAACGCCCGAGAGAAGAAGACATGACTGGGGCGGGGATCAGGAATCCGTTGCAGCCCCAGGTCGAAGTATGGTCGCGGTGGTTCGGAGTCCTTGAGGTGGTCGAGAGGATGCTCAAACCTCACGAGGACTCCATCGTTCTCCAAGAACATCTCGCGCATCATGTCGGCAGGCAACGATTCGGCTCCGAGCGGTGGGGTGAACTCGAACCCGTCGGGACAGATGACGGTCAAAGTCACGTTGCCGCCGGGAGCGAAGCGCGGCGCGATCGTGGTCGACTCGCATTCAATCAGCTCGACGGTGCCGCGTGCGGGTGCGTAGCGAGCAGGCTGCAGTAACGGTCCGTGCCAACTACCGAGCGGCAGGCTGATCGCTTCGTAGGAGTACGTGCCCGGTCCAATGGCGATGCGCATGCAGGCGTCGCTCGTCGGGGCGTTGTAGGGGAGGTACGGGAATCCGCGGTACTCCTCGCGCCACAACAACAGCCCGCTGTCGCGCGAGTAGAGGCGTCGCGACGAGACGCCGCCGTACACGCCGCCCGTCGGCGTCGACAAGCCGAAGCGCAACTCGGTGCCCGCGGCGTTCGGTCCGAGGCGGAAGTCGAGCGTGGTCGTCGAGCCCGCGGTGACGGTGACGCGTTGCTCGACCGGCGTGTGCGCGTCGCTCACGACGGCGACGACGTAGGTGCCGGCGGCGCGCACGCGGTGGCGGATCGCGCCGTCCGCGAGGCGCTCCTGTTCGGGGAAGGGATCGAACTCGTTCGTCGCGCGACCGTCCGCGGCCGTGGGGGAGACGAGCAGGCGGAGGTCGTCGCCGATCTCGACCGGCGTGCTCGGCTCGCGCGTCGCGAAGCCGCCGCGGGCCCAGCGGCGTTCGTCCTCGGTGTGCACGGGGGCCGGCGCACCCGTGTCGTCGAAGACGCGCACGACCAGGTCGGCGGCGAGGGCGGGGTCGGGCGGTTCGATGATGCCGAAGGTCTGCGCGTTCGTCGCGGCGACGGAGGCGAGCGGCAACAGCAGGGCGAGGATCGCGTGACGGAGAGCGGCGGCGTGGCGCATGGCGGGAAGCGGGATGCGGTGCGCGGGAGAGAACGCAGGGGAGAGCGAGAGCGCGGCGATCGGCGCGTCCGCCTCGAGCAGGACCGTCGCGGCGCCGTCGCTCGGATCGTGACGGCGGACCCGGCCGTCGGCGCCGCCGCTCAGGACGACGCCGCCGGCGACGGCGACCGCGGTGACGCCCCCCTCGTGGCCGGTCCAGGCGGGCGGGGGAGGCGCCGGAAGGTTCCCGTCGGAGGTCGCCGCCGGCGGGGCGTCGGCGGCGAGGAGCCCGAGCGCGACCGCGGCGTCCTGTCGGACCGGTCCGTCCCGCTCGTCGTCCCGGACGATCTCCTCCAGGAGTTCGACCGCGGACGGGTCGCCGAGGACGCCGATCGCGCGCGCGGCGGCCCGGCGCACCTCGTGCACGTCGTCCTCGAGCGCGGCGACGAGCCGCGGCAGGATCTCGCGGTCGCCGAGCCGGGCGAGCGCCACGAGCGCGGCGCTCCGGACCTCGGCGGACGCGTCGGCGAGGCTCTCCTCGAGCGCGCTCCGGACCTCCGCGCGCACCTCGGGCGCGAGCTCGGGACGCGGGCGAGCGTCCTTCCCGGCTCGTTCGACCCGCCGTCGCTCGACGAGCCGTTCCTCGTTCAGGAACCACCAGAACTCCCACGCCTCGTCGCGGTAGTCGATGCGAGGTCCCTCGCCGGGGGCGACGCCGGGGCGGGGGATGGTCTGCGCGCCGGCCGGAGACGCCGTCAGGACGGCCGCGAGCGCGGCGACGCGGAGGAGCGCTCGGAGGCGTGGCGGCGGAGAGGACAGGCGGGTCGACCTCGGGTGGGGCCCTCTCGTTATAGAGCCTCTCGGGGCCGAGGCCACGGATCGCCGCGCGTCAGTTCCCCCGCATCTTCGCCAGCAGGTCGGAGAGGCTCTCGACCTCGCCGAGCGGTCGTTCGACGCCGTCGAGGCGCGGGAGCGTCTCCGAGCCGGGCTGACGAGGGAAGGGGGAGAGCTTCGCGAACGGGTTCGCCGCCCCGCCCGCCGCGCCGCCCGCGCTCCCGACGGTCGCCGGCGCCGAGCCGCCGCCGCCGGGGACGAACGGGAGTCCGCCGGACGGGGAGGCGCCGGGGAGGGTCGCGTCGGGGAACTCCTTCCTCATCGCCTCGACGAACCCCGCGCGCGCGGCGCCGTCGAGCGTCCCGTCCTCCACCGCGATGAGGAACCGGCGCAGCAGCGCGGCCCCGGTCATGCCCCGGAGCGCCTCGAACCGGGCGCGGAGCGCGGCCTCCCGGTCGCCCGGGCTGCCGGAGTCGAGGAACCGTCGGTTCGCGTCCGTCCACGTCGCCACCGCCTCGGCGTCCGCCCCCTCGGCCTCGAGGCGGTCGAGCGCGAAGCGGACGAGGTACTTCGTGGCGAGCGGGAGCGTCCGCGGAGAGAGCCGGTCGGGGTCGATCCGCCGCTCGACCAGCGCCCGCATGGCGTCGACGCGACGGAGGTCGGCGGCGACGTTCTCGGGCTTCGCCGCCGGATGCTCGGCCTGCTTCGCGAGCGCCGCGGTCTCGAGGTCGAGCGCCTCTCGGATCATCGTCCGCTTCTGCTCGTCGAGCGGCCGCGGGTCCCGGGCGACGATCGACGGCGCCGGGACGAGCGGCGCGGCGGAGCGCTCGCCGGGGGCGGCGACGACCAGGAGCGTCGTGAGGGCGCCGAGGATCATGCGAGGAGCTCCTCCGCGGGCCGGCCGTCGCGGTTCGGGAGATCGAAGTCGAGCGCGCGCGCGACGGTCGCCGCGACGTCGACCTGGGAGAGCGGGGTCTCGACGAGGCGGCCGCGCGCGGCGCCGGCGCCGAACGCGACGAGGAACGTCTCGCGCGCTCCGGCCTCGTCCGGGCCGTGCCGGTCGAAGCGCTCGTCGCCCCGGCCGCAGTCGACGGTGACGAGCACCAGCGTGCGGTCGCGATAGAAAGGATCCGACTCGAGGAATCGGCAGAGCCGATCGAGGAGGAGATCGAGTCGCCGCACCTGGCGCGCGTACGTCGACCAGGCGCCGCGGTGGGCGAGGTCGGTCGTCGACCACCCGAGCCCGATCAGGTCCGGCTTGAGCGAGGAGGCGGCGCGGATCGACAGCTCGGTCAGCCAGTCGTCCGCCTCGTCGGTGGCGACGTACGGCCGCCCGTTCATCAGCCGATCGGTCAGCGCGTCGATCGTGAGCCTCCCCAGCTCGCCCGCCTTCAGCGGCGCCGGCACGCCGCGGTCGATCGCGTCGCGCAGGAGCCTCCGCCGGGGCGGACCGCTGGGGGGGAGGCGCGCCTCGTCGAGGGCGGGGACGACGCCGGCCAGGAAGTGGTTGGCGACGTCGACGAGCGGCGACGGGCCGAGCGTCGGGTCGCCGGAGATCGAGGGGCCGGAGAGGGGGGCGTGCTCGCTGACGTACGTCAGGGCCCCCGCGCCGCTCCCGAACCCCGGGGCCTCCGACGCCTCGGGGAGGCCGGCGACGAACGCCGCCTCGCGGGGCCGGCCGTGTGCGGTGCGCCAGAGCTCGAAGAGGGTGGGGTGGCCGCGGAGCGTCCGGAGGTCGTCGCCGCTCCGGCCGGTCACGAGGACCCGGGTCGCCTCCCGGTGGCCGGTCGACCCCTCGTTCCGCACCGTCCGGGCGAGCGCGCCCTCACGGGCCTTGGACCACAAGCCAGGTGCGAGAGAAGACTTGCGGTCGTCCGTGAAGAGGTCTCGGGCGCGGACGCCGGCGCCGAAACGGATCAGGACCAGCCGCTCGGCCCGGCCGGCGGCGGCGCTCGGAGGGGTCGCGCATCGGGGGAGGGCGGCGGCCGCGGCGAGCCCGAGGGCGTCCTTCAGCCACCGGCGACGGTCGAGGGTCGGTTCCGCGGTCATGGATCGCCGATTCTAACGACTGCCGGATGACGGGTTCCATCGCCGGCCGGACGACGGTAGACTGCCGAGCTTTTCGACGCTCGACGCAACCGCTTCGCACGAGGAGCCGACGGCATGGCCCGCAACAAGCGCAAGATCAAGAAGGCGAACCACGGGAAGCGTCCGTGCTGCGGCAACCTGCAGCGGAAGCGGAAGAACAAGTTCAAGAACTGACCCGCCGTCCCCGGGACTTTCCGCGGCCGCTCGGCCCGCGGTACTCCCGGAGGAACTCCGCCTTCCACTCGCCGAACCTCCCCTCCTCCAGCGCCGCCCGCGCTCCGGCCATCATCCGCTGGTAGAAGCGGATGTTGTGGATCGAGGCGAGCGTCGCCCCGAGCAGCTCCTTCGTCAGGAACAGGTGACGCACGTACGCGCGCGAGAAGTTCGCGCACGCGTGGCAGTCGCACGACGTGTCGATCGGGTACGCGTCGCGCCGGTAGCGCTGGTGCTCGATCCGGATCTTCCCGCGCGCCGTGAAGAGCGTGCCGCCGCGCCCGTACCGGGTCGGGATGACGCAGTCGAAGATGTCCATCCCGCGCTCGACCGCGGCGAGGATGTCCTCGGGGAGTCCGACCCCCATGAGGTACCGCACGCGGTCGGCGGGGAGGGCGTGCTCGGTGAAGTCGACGACCTTCTTCAGGTTCTCGTGCCCCTCGCCGACCGAGACGCCGCCGACCGCGATGCCGTCGAACGGGAGCCGCGCGGTCTCCGCCGCCGACCGGGCCCGCAGGTCGTCGTACACGCCGCCCTGGACGATCCCGAACAGGAGCTGGTCTTCCCGCCGGTGCGCGGCGAGGCAGCGCTCGGCCCAGCGGAGCGTCCGGTCGACCGACCGTTCGGCGTACTCGTGCGTCGCCGGGTACGGGATGCACTCGTCGAACGCCATCGCGATGTCCGCGCCGAGCGCCTGCTGGATCTCCATCGACCGCTCGGGCGTCAGGACGACGCGCTCGCCCGACACCTCGTAGGAGAACGTGACCCCCTCCTCGTCGATCTCGCGGCCGGGGAGGGAGAAGACCTGGAACCCGCCGCTGTCGGTCAGGATCGGCCCGCTCCACCCCATGAACGCGTGCAGCCCGCCGAGCTTCTCGACCAGCGCCTCCCCCGGCTTCAGGGCCAGGTGGTACGTGTTGGCGAGGATCATCTCGGCGCCGGCGTCGCGCACGTCGCGCGGCAGGACCGCCTTCACGGTCGCCGCGGTCCCGACGGGCATGAACGCCGGCGTCTCGACCGTCCCGTGCGGCAGCGAGAGGCGCCCGCGCCGGGCCCGCGTCCCGCCGTCCCGGCCGAGGAGTCGGAACGGGTTCGGCCTCATTCGTCGAGCAGGGCGCCCCGCATGCCGTTGGTGAGGAACGACTTCTCGTCGTACGAGCTGCGCACGATCTCCGCCGCCTCGTCGAGGTCGTCGGTCAGGTAGAGGAGATCCATGTCGTGCGGCGACACCGTCCCCTCGGCGATCATCGTGTCCTGGATGAAGTCGAGGAGTCCGCCCCAGAACTCGCTGCCGATCAGCACGACGGGGAACGCCTTGATCTTGTCGGTCTGGATCAGCGTGAGCGACTCGAACAGCTCGTCGAGCGTGCCGAAGCCGCCGGGGAAGATGACGTACGCCGACGCGAACTTGACGAACATGAACTTCCGCACGAAGAAGTAGCGGAAGTTCACGGAGATGTCCTGGAACTTGTTCGGGTCCTGCTCCATCGGCAGCTCGATGTTCAGCCCGATGGAGCGGCCGCGGGCGTCGCGGGCGCCGCGGTTCGCCGCCTCCATGATGCCGGGACCGCCGCCGCTGATGACCGAGAAGCCGTCGCGGGAGAGCCGCGCCGCCAGCTTGCGGGCCATCTGGTAGTACTTGGTGTTCGCCTTCGTCCGGGCGGAGCCGAAGATCGACACCGCCGGCTGGACGTCTCGAAGCAGCTCGAGGGCGTCGACGAACTCCGCCATGATGCGGAAGATCCGCCACGACTCCATCGAACGGTATTGTTGTCGGTCCATCGCGGGGTTCCGTAGATCGGATGAGCGGATGACTATAGCAGCAAGGTTCCGAGGTCGAGCCGTCGTGCTCGCGCTCGCCCTGGCGGCGGCCGGCCCGGCGCCCCGGCCCGCGGCGGCCGGCCCCGCGGAGTTCTCGCTCACGCCGGCGTCCGCGTACGCCCCTCAGGTCCCGACGCCGGCCGCGGTCCTCGGTCACGCGCTCGGCGAGGAGTTCTCGACGCACGAGCAGGTCCGCCGCGTGGTCGAGGCGATCGCGCTCGCCAGCGATCGGGTGGAGGTGCGGCGATACGGCACGACGTGGGCCGGGAGGCCGCTCGTGCTGGCGCTCGTGTCGTCGCCGGCGAACCTCGCGCGGATCGAGGGGATCGGCGACGACCTCCGCGCGCTGGAGGACCCGCGGCTCGACGAGGACGGCGCGGCCCGCGCGGCGGTGATCGAGCGGTCCCCGGCGGTCTGCTGGCTCTCGTTTTCGGTCCACGGGAACGAGGCGTCGGGGACCGAGGCGTCCCTGGCGACGCTCTACCACCTCGCGGCGGCCGAGGACGAGGACGTGGCGCGGATGCTCGACGACGTGGTCGTGGTCGTCGATCCGTGCCTCAACCCGGACGGGCGCGAGCGGTACGTCCAGTGGTACCGGTCGGTCCGGGGTCCGACCCCCGACCCCGACCCGCAGGCGCGGGAGCACGACGAGCCGTGGCCGGGGGGGCGCTCGAACCACTACCACTTCGACCTGAACCGCGACTGGGCGTTCCTGACCCAGGTCGAGAGCCGGGCGCGCCTCCGGGCGTGGCGCGGCCTCCCGCCGCAGGTGCACGCCGACCTGCACGAGATGGGGGCCGAGTCGTCGTACTTCTTCTTCCCGGCCGCGCCGCCGTTCAACCAGAACCTGCCGGCCGACACGCTCCGCTGGGGCGAGGTGTTCGGCGCCGCGAACGCGGCCGCGTTCGACCGGTTCGGCTGGACGTACTTCACCGGCGAGGCGTTCGACCTCCTCTATCCGGGGTACGGCGACTCGTGGCCGAGCCTGAACGCGGCGATCGGAATGACGTACGAGCAGGCGGGGCACGGACGGGCCGGGCTCGTCGTCCGCCGCTCGGACGGGACGCTCCTGACGTTGGCCGACCGGGTGGCGCACCACTTCACCGCCGCCGTCGAGACCGTCCGGACCACCGCGACGCACCGCCGGGCGCTGCTCGAGCGGTTCGCCCGCTGGCACGACGACGCGGTCTGGGAGGGGCGCGAGGGGCCGGTCGCCGCGTACCTCCTCGAGCAAGCGGGGAGCGGCCACGCCCTCGACGAGCTCGTCCGCCTCCTCCTCGAGCAGGGGATCGAGGTGCACGAGGCGACCGCGCCGTTCGAGGTCGAGGAGGGGCACCCGTTCGACGGCGGCCCGCCCGAGGCGCGGCGGTTCGCGGCGGGGACGGTCGTCGTCCCGCTCGCGCAGCCGCGGAAGCGCCTGGCGAAGGCGCTCCTCGAGCCGCGGGCCGCGGTGCGGGAGAACCGGTTCTACGACGTCTCCGCCTGGTCGCTGCCGCTCGCGTTCGGGGTCGACGCGTGGTGGACCGCCGCTCCGGCCGACGCTGCGCTGGCGCCGATCGCCGAACGGCCCGCGCCGGCCGGCCGGGTCGACGGGGCCGACCCTTCGGTCGGCTGGCTCGTCGAGTGGGACGACGCGCGGGCGGCCCGGTTCGCGGATCGCCTGACCCGCGCGGGCGCGATCGTCCGCACCGTCGGCCGCCGGATCGTGGTCGGCGCGCGGACGTTCGAGCCGGGCGCGCTGTTCGTCCCGCGGCGGAACCTCGGCGAGCGCGACGCGATCGTGTCCCGGGTCTTCGGGGCGGCGACGGAGAGCGGCGTCGTCGCGATCGGGGTCGACACCGGATGGACCGAGGAAGGGCCGGACCTCGGGTCGGGGAGCGTCGACCGCCTCGCGCCGCTCTCGATCGCGGTCGTCTGCGGCGAGGGGACGTCGCCGAACTCGTCGGGCGCGTTCCGGTACCTCCTCGAGCGGCGGCTCGGCATCCCGTTCACCGCGCTCGACCTCGACGCGATCGGGCGGGCGGAGCTCTCCCGCTACAACGTGCTCGTCCTCCCGGACGGCCACGGGTACTCCCGGTCGCTCGAGGGGCGCGCGGCGGAGCGGCTGAAGGGGTTCCTCGACCGCGGCGGGCTCGTGGTGGCGGTCGGCGGCGCCGCGATGCACCTCGCGAACGGCGGCGAGGGGCTGCCGACCGTCCCCGTCGGCTCGGGGAAGGCGAAGGCGCGCGACGACGACCCGCCGGAGACGATCGCCGAGGAGGCGGCGCGCCGCCGCGAGAGGAACGTCCCCGGGAGCCTGTTCCAGGTGACGCTCGATCCGGACGACCCGCTCTCTTACGGGCTCCCCGGACGGCTCGCGGTGCTGATGCCGTCGACGAGCGCGTTCCGGCTCGACGGCCCGGGGCGCCGGTGGGGGCGGTTCGGCGAGAGCCCGTACCTCTCGGGGTACGCGTCGCCGGAGAGCGTCGAGCAGCTCGCCGACCAGGCGTACGTCGCCGTCGTCTCGGTCGGGAGGGGACGCCTCGTGCTGTTCGCCGGCGACCCGACCTTCCGCGGCTTCACCGTCGGGCAGACCGGCGTCGTGCTGAACGCGATCGTGCGCCTGGCGCGCGATGTTTCAACGAGATGAAACACGCGGAAGGTCCGACGGGACGGGTTTTCGGGGAATCGACTGCGGAGCGTGACCGTCCACTCCGATACCGATAACAGTGGACGAGAAGAAGCCAAGGCCACTGGAGACAGACAGCCGGGTCCGAGGTCGAGCCGAACAACCGGGTCCGATCCTCAATCCTTCCTCCGATCCCTGAAGCCGGGCTCCGGAAGTCAGGGTTCACCGAAGACTCGGTCTCGCGGGCGAGCATGTGGGCGTGCTCGCCCGCGTCTCGTGCTGCGCAGCTTGGAACGCGTTCGGGAACGGCTTCGCGTTCGCCACGGCGGCGGGGCGTGCGGAGGAGGTGTCTCCGACCCGCTCACGTCCTCGCGCGATGCGTCGGGCGTGGTCTCCGCGAAGGGACGAGTCGCGCTGCGGGGTCG
>JAUIEL010000179.1 GCA_030428825.1 bacterium | reverse complement strand
TCACCTGATCTACACGAACGTGCCGTAGGAGGAGCAACGAGAGCAGGGGAGAGCACGAGAGAGCAGGGGAGAGGGCGCGGACGCGGAGGACCGGCGGGGATCGCCGGGACTCCGCGTCGCTCGTGGGGAGGGAGGGAACTCTATTCCTCGGCCAGAAAGGTCGCGGCGCGGCGCAGTCTGGCCACGCACCGGTCCTTGCCGAGCACGGCCATCGACTCGAGCAGGGGCGGGGTGGCGCGCTTGCCGGTGATCGCGATGCGGAGGCACATGAAGAACGGGCCGATCTTCCAGCCGCGCTCCGTCGCGACCTCCTTCAACGCGGGCTCGAGGTCGACGCCGACCTCGTCCGCCGCCTCGACGAGGGCGAGCGCGGCCTTCAGCGCCTCGACGCGGTCGGCGTCCGTCATCTTCTTCGCCGCCGCGAACTCCTCCTTCGCCAGCGGCACCTCGTCGGCGTAGAAGAAGTCGGCGACCGACTCGAAGTCGGCGAACCGCTTCATCCGCTCCTGCACGAGCGGGACGATGCGGGCGAGCTCTTCGCGGTCGAGGTCCTTCCCGACGTGCGCCACGATCGCGTTCGCGAGGTCGTCCTCCGGCATCGCGCGGATGTACTCGCCGTTCAGCCAGTCGAGCTTCTCGAGGTCGAACACCGGGCCGGTCGTCTTCACGTCCTCCGGCTCGAACTCGGCGACGAAGCGCGCCTCGTCGAACACCTCGGTCTCGTCCTTCGGGCTCCACCCCATCAGGGCGAGGAAGTTCCGGAGCGCCTCCGGCCGGTACCCCTCGTCGCGGTACCACTCGAGCGAGACCGGGTTCTTCCGCTTGGAGATCTTCGACTTGTCCTTGTTCCGCAGGAGCGGCAGGTGACAGAAGACCGGCGGCTCCCAGCCGAACGCCCGGTACAGGAGGAGGTGCTTCGGCGTCGACGGGATCCACTCCTCGGCCCGCAGGACGTGCGTGATTCCCATCAGGTGGTCGTCGACGACGTTCGCGAGGTGATAGGTCGGGAAGCCGTCGCTCTTCAGGAGGACCTGGTCGTCCATCTCCTTGTGCGCGATCTCGATCGGCTTCCGGAGGAGGTCCTCGAACCGCGTCGCGCCCTCGCTCGGGATCCGGAGGCGGACGACGTGCGTCTCGCCGGCGGCGGCGCGCCGGGCCGACTCGGAGGCGTCGAGGTCCCGGCAGTGGCCGTCGTAGCCGAAGAACGACGACTTCTCCGCCTTCTGCCGCTCCCGCACCTCGGCGAGCCGCTCGGGAGTGCAGAAGCAGCGGTACGCCGCCCCCTTCTCGACGAGCGCCGCCGTGTGCTCGCGGTAGATCTCCGATCGCTCCGACTGCCGGTACGGGGCGTGCGGCCCGCCGACGTCCGGCCCCTCGTCCCAGTCGAGCCCGAGCCAGCGGAGGGCGGCGTAGATCGCCTCCTCCGACTCCTTCGTCGAGCGGGTCCGGTCGGTGTCCTCGATCCGGAGGACGAACGCTCCCCCGTGCTTTCGCGCGAACGCTCGATTGAACTGCGCGACGTACGCGGTCCCGACGTGGGGAGCGCCGGTCGGGCTCGGGGCGATCCTCACGCGCGGCGGCATGCGTCCGGGGGTCATCGTTTTGCTCCTTCGGAGACGAAGCGCGCGAGTATAAGGAAGGCTGGAGGTGATCGATGAACCGACTCGGGATCGCGACGCTGGCGCTCGTCCTGCTCGCCTGCCGTCCGCCGGAGCCGCGGGAGCTCGTGACGGTCGAGGTGACGCCGACGCCGCTCGACGCGGGGCCGCTCCGGCTCGACGTCGACATGCCGGGCGGCCAGCTCGACGTCCTCGGCGGCGGCGCCGACGGGATCGCCGGAACGCTCCGGTACGACCACCCGCGGATGGAGCCGATCTTCTCGGTCGAGCCGGCGGACGACGGCACGACCGCGACGCTGACCGCGCGGTGGGCGCCGGGGATCGGGCCGACGACGAACCTCTGGACCCTGAACCTCCCGCCGTCGCGGCCGACCGACCTCGACCTGAACATGGGTTCCGGCCGCCTGAACGTCGCGCCGGCCGGGGTGACCCTCCGCTCGATGACCGCGCGCCTGAACTTCGGCGAGGTCCTCTGCGACCTCTCCGAGGCGGCCTGGGACGACACGCTCACCGTGTCGATCGAGATCGGGAACGGACCGCAGGCGCGGGTCGTGGTGCCCGACGACGCCGGCGTGCGGCTGCGGGCGATCCACTCGGTCGGGAGCATCGACGCGCCGGCGTTCGAGGAGAAGGACGACGAGACCTGGCACGGCGCGGGCTACGGCGACCGGGATCGGACGCTCGAACTGATGATCCGCGTCGGGACCGGGGACATCGTCGTGCGGACGGCGGCGGAGGCGGCGGCCGCGGCGGAGGAGGCGAAGTCCGGATCGGACGACTGACCGACGCTCACCCCCGTGCGATCTCGTCGCCGTCCTCGCCGGCGTCCCACCCCACGTTCACGAACGGCATCCACCGCCACCACTCGGCGCGCTCGGCGACGCGGTTCAGGAGCCCGATCTGCACCCCCTTCAGCCGCCGCGCCCGGTTCACCAGCCCGATCGACAGACCGACCATCCGGTCGCGGACGTCGGTGAAGACGTACCCCGCCCCGAGGCCGGTCAGCGTCCGCGCGCGCAGGACGCCCGAGACCGAGACGCCGCGCTGGTGCGGGAAGTCGAGCAGGATCCCGGCGACCTGGATGCCGCGCGCCGCGCCGTCGAACTCGCCTCCGAGGTCCGAGTGGCGGTACGGCGTGAAGACGAGCGGCGCGACCGTCACGCCGTCGACGTCGCCGTCCGCGCCGACCATCAGGCCGGCCGACACGCCGGTCGCGCCGTCCGACCGCGCCAGCAGGCCGGCCAGGTGCAGACCGGTGACCGAGCGGATGTCCGACTGGAGCGGGCCGATCGCGGCGCCGACGACGTCCTCGCGCGGCGCGTAGCCGAAGTCGATCGGGGTCACGTTCACCCCGCGCACCGATTCGACCCCGTCCGGGAAGAGGTCGAGCCGGAGGCCGTACCAGGGCGAGCAGCCGGCGGCGGCGAGGAGCGGGAGGAGGAGGGCGGGGACGAGACGTCGGTTCATCGCGGAAGCGTAGCACTCCCGGGGGCCGGACCGGCGGCCCGCGGCCGATCCGCTCGCGGGCCCCGATCCGATAGAGTGGCCGGGCCCAGGGGTCGTCACCGGAGGAGTCCCTCATGCGTTTCGCGTTCGTCCCGTCCGTGATGCTCGCGTTCCTCGGCCTCGGCGGGGTCGCCGCCGCCGCCGACCTGAAGATCGACGGCCAGACGGCGGTCGAGAAGGCGCTCGGCGACCCGCTGTCGCTCTCGGTCACCGGGACGGTCGGGAAGCCGGTCTCGCTCCTCGTCGACGTCACCGCGGGCCCGGTCTCCGCGTTCGGCCAGTCGCTCCCGCTCGGCTTCACTCCCGTGCTGGTGATCCTGCCGCTCGGGTCCGTCCCGGCGGGCGGGACGCTGACGATCACCGACGCGGTCCCCGACTTCGCGCCGCTCGCGGGGAACACGCTCCACTTCCTCGCCGCGGTGCACGACGAGACGTTCCCGTTCGGGCTCGACTTCAGCGGCGGCGCCTCGCTGTCGATCGTGCCGAAGCCGACCGCGGGCGCGAGCCAGGCGACGATGGTCGGCCGGCGCGTCGTCCTCGACGGGAGCGACGTCGCCGCCCCCGACGGGACGGTCGCGCCCGGGAAGTCGGTGTCGTGGACCGTCGTCCAGGCCCCGGCGGGGAGCGCCGCCGCGGTCGACCATCCGACCCGGCCGTTCGCGACGTTCACGCCGGACCTCCCGGGCGACTACGTGATCCGGGCGCTCCTCGGCACCGGCAGCGCGACCGTCGTGACCGCCACGACCGTCCACGCCTGGTCGGTCCAGACCACGCCGTTCGGCGACGGGGCCGTCCTCCCGCTCGCGTCGTTCGACGTCACCGGCGTCGTCGCCGGCCCGCCGGTCGCGTCCCTGATCGTGGACGGCGCCCCGGCGACGCTGACGAACGGCGCCTTCGGGCCGTTGACGCTCTCGTTCGGACCGGACGAGGTGATCGACCGCCACCACGTCCGCCTGGTCCACGCCGACGGCAGCACCGCGAACTGGTGCATGTCGGTCGCGCGCGGCAGTCCGCTGCCGTTCGCGCTCGGGTCGGCGAAGGCGCTCTCCGCCCACATGAACGGCCCCGCGCTCGACATGGTCGCCGCCCTCGGCGAGACAGAGCTCGAGGCCGCGGACATCAAGGGGGTGCTCCTGGCGCTCCCGCCCGAGCAGATCGCCAACGACGAGGGACCGTTCGGCTTCACGATCTTCTCGTCGACGATCGACTTCGACGACCTGACGTACGACCAGGACATGACGCTGACGCTGCAGCCGACGACCGGCGGCCTCGTCGGGACGGTGACGATCAAGAACATCAAGGCCGACTTCTCGGTCTGGGGCGAGGTGCTCGAGATCGACTACAACCTCGACGGGTACATCACGACGAACCCGACGATCATCCACGCCACGCTCGTCGGCAGCGCGCAGGGCGGGAAGCTCGACATCGACGTCACGAACGTCACCGTCGATCGCCAGAACTTCGACTTCGAGCTGACCGGTTTCCTCGGAACCGTGGCCGAGGTGTTCGTGATCGAGTCCGCCGTGAAGGAGGACGTCGAGGCGACGATCGCGAGCACCATCCAGGCGGAGATGGGGCCCGCGATCGAGGAGATCCTGAACTCGTTCGTCCTCGCCGGGTCCTTGCAGTCGATCCTCGACGTCGACATGGGGATCGAGGCCCCGATCACCGGCGTCGACCACTCGAACCAGGGCGTGACGATCCGCCTCGACGGGAAGGCGTCGGTCGGCGTCGCGGAGCCCGGCTCCCCGGCGGTGACGCAGTACCGGGCGACGCCGACGCTGCCGGTCGCGTTCGGATCGACGACCCCGACCGGACAGCCGTACGGCGCGGCCCTCTCGATGGCCGACGACTTCGTGAACCAGGTCCTCGCCGCGGCGACGGCGGCCGGCCTGCTCGACGGCGACCTCTCGTCGCTCATCCCGGCCGGCGACGCGCCGGTCAACCTCGCGTCCGACCAGCTCGCCATCCTCTTCCCGAACTCCGGGTTCGATCACTGGCCGACGAACACCGAGGTGAAGCTCCGGGCGCACGGGACCTCCCCGCCGACGCTCCAGATGACGCCCGGCGGACCGACCATGGGCGTCGTCCACCTGCCGAACCTCGAGGTCGACTTCGTGGTCGAGACGCCGTACGGCGACGTCCCGCTCCTCCTCGTCGCCATGAACGGCGCCGCGGACGTCGACCTCGCCGTCAGCGCGACCGGTCCGAACCTCGAGGTGACGCTCGTGAACTCGACGCTCACCCTCGACGTCCTCCGCCTCTTCCCGGGCGCCAGCGCGAGCCTGCTCGACAACCAGGTCGGCTTCCTCGGCGCGGTGCTCGACGTCGCCCTGCCGCAGATCATCGACGCGCTCGGGTCGATCCCGCTCCCGTCGCTGGAGGCGGCGGGGCTCGGCCTGACGCCGAGCGAGATCGCGGTGGTCGGCTCGATCCAGGACCAGGTCGGGTTCTACGGCGACCTGGCCGTCACGCCCGGGCCGTAGCGACTCCTTCCCCGACCGGCTGCTACGATGCGGCCCGGCGCGGCGGGGTCGCCGGGCCGGCCGCGGGCGCTTATCGGCGCGCGCGGCGATCATCCGTGAACGAACATCGCCGTCCGTATCGGGCGGAGGAGGAGAGGACGTGGGGAACGCCGCGCTCCTGATCGATCTCGAGAACTTCTACATCGGCCGCGAGGAGAGCCACAAGAAGACCCGACGGGACGAGCCGTACGAGTTCCCGGTCGACCTCGACTCGCTCTGCGAGTTCGCGCGCGACATGTCGACCGGCCACCGCCTGACCGTCGCGCGCGCGTACGCGAACTTCAACGACCGCCGCCCCGGCGACGGCGACCGCCGCTGGGACTACTACCTCCAGCCGCTCCCCCGCTTCCTGATGGAGCAGGGGATCGAACCGGTGCAGGTGTTCCGGTTCCCCGGCGGCTCGAACAAGAACGCGGCGGACATGCGGCTGGCGATGGACGCGACGGCCCTGATGACCGGCCGCGCCGCGATCGACCTGTTCCTCCTCGTGACCGGCGACTCGGACTTCATCCCGGTCGTGATCGAGCTGAAGCGGGGCGGCGCCAAGGTGATGGTCATCGGCGTCTCCGGCTGCACCAAGCCGATCTTCGACCGGTACTGCGACCGGTTCGAGTATTTCGAGGACCTCCTGGCCGCCCGCGAGCTGCAGCGCGACGACGACGCCGAGCTGGAGCCGCTCCGCGACGCCGTGACGGCGCTCCTCGAGCGACGATCGCCGATCCGATTCGCCGCCGTGAAGCCGCTCCTCTCCGACGAGCTCGGCCGGCCGTTCGACCCGACCCGGTTCGGGTGCGAGACGACCGGCGACTTCCTCCGGAAGTACGCGGGGTCGCTCGGCGTCACCGTTCGGAAGGGGGAGCACGACTGGGAGATCGGACCGTTCGACCCGGACGCCGAACCGCTCGATCCGGAGGAGGAGCCGCCGCCGGCCGCGACCACGAACGGCGTCGATCCGCGCGACGGCGCGGCGCCGGACCACCTCTATCGCGAGCTGCTCCGACAGGGGATCCCCCGCTGCTACATCGTCCCGATGAAGGACTTCGAGACGATCACCGACGTCGTGATGCGCCTCACGACCGACGACGCGGGGGAGCGGGTCCCGGTCCTCCACCAGGACCTGCTGAACGACCTCGCCGAGGAGTGCGGCCGCGAGGGAGTCGCCGACGCCGGACGAAAGGTGAGCGACGTGACCTTCCAGCTCTTCAAGGCGGGGTGCTTCCACTGCGCGGACGACGACGCCGAGGCGGGGCAGACCGACTTCCACTGGTCGCGGCCGGCGAGGCTCGACCCGGAGATCGCGGACGCCGACGCCCTGCGCGCGCGGACCTGGCGCTTCCTGATCCGCCTCCTCGACCGGCGGCTCGAGCAGCGCGGCCTCTCCGAGCGGATCGACCCGGCCGCGCTCGCCGAGGTCCTGGTCGGAAAGGACGCGACCGACGAGGACGTCGAACACGTGCGCGAGCTCGTGCAGCGGACGGCGGACGTGTGAGGCGCCCTCGCGTCTACGTCGCGTACACCGGCGGCACGATCGGGATGCGCCGCTCCGAGCGCGGGTACCGGCCCGCGCCGGGCGCGCTGCTCGAACGGCTGGAGGCGATGCCGGAGCTCGAGCACGAGCAGATGCCGGACGTCGAGGTCGTCGAGTACGTGCCGTTGCTCGACAGCTCCGACATGCGGCCGGCCGACTGGGTGCGGATCGCACGGGACATCGTCGAGCGGCACGACGCGTACGACGGCTTCGTCGTCCTCCACGGCACCGACACCCTCGCGTACACCGCGTCGGCGCTGTCGTTCATGCTGCGCGGGCTCCGGAAGCCGGTCGTCGTCACCGGCTCGCAGGTGCCGCTGGTCGAGCTCCGGAACGACGCCCGCGAGAACCTGGTCAACGCGCTCCTGATCGCCGGCACCAGCCGCATCCCGGAGGTCCTCGTCTCGTTCGGCGGCCGGCTGCTGCGGGGGAACCGCGCCGTGAAGGTCTCGTCCGACGGGTTCGACGCCTTCGACTCGCCGAACCACCCGGTGCTCGGCCGGCTCGGGACGCGGATCGAGATCCGTCACCACCGCATCCGCCCCGCCGACGACCGGCCCCTCGCGCTCGAGGCGGTCGGCGACGCGAAGGTCGGCGCGCTCCGCCTCTTCCCCGGCGTCGACGCGGAGGTGCTCCGAAACGTCCTGCGCCCGCCGCTGCAGGGGCTCGTGCTCGAGTGCTACGGCGTCGGGAACGCGCCGGTCTCCGACGAGGCGTTCCTCGGAGCGCTCGCCGAGGCGGCGGCGCGGGGGGTCGTGATCGTCGACGTGTCGCAGTGCCTCGAGGGGCGGGTCTCCCTCGACGACTACGCGAACACCCGCGCGCTCCGCGACGTCGGCGTCGTCTCCGGCTTCGACATGACCGTCGAAGCCGCCCTCACCAAGCTCTGCTACCTGTTCGAGCGCGGCGACTCGCCCGAGCGCGTGCGCGAGCTGGTCCAGCTGGACCTCCGCGGCGAGCTGACCCCGCCCGACGACGGCTGACCCCGGCCGCGGCCCGACGTCACCCGGTCGCCGGCAGCCGCGCCTCGTCCGCGTCGTTCGCCATCAGGAGCGCCAGCCATCGCAGGCTCGGGAGGTGCGAGAACACGAGCTGCGCCGAGCGGGTGAGCGGGACGGCCAGGAACATCCCCGAGATCCCCCAGAGCGCGCCCCAGAACAGGAGCGCGATCAGGATCACGAGCGGCGAGAGGTTCAATTGCTTGCCGAGGACCTTCGGCTCGACCAGGTTGCCGAAGACGACGTTGACGACCGCGTAGAGGACGAACACCGCGAGCATCACCCCCGGCCCGCCCCCCTCCATCCCCAGCGCGGTGACCGCGGGGAAGACGGCCGCGAGGATGCTCCCGACGTTCGGGATGAAGTTCAGCAGGAAGGTCAGGATCGCGAACAGCGACGCCCACGGGACGCCGAGCGCGGCGAGGCCCGCCCAGCAGAGGACCGCCGTCGCCAGCGAGATCCCGGTCTTCATGGCGAGGTAGAGCTGGACGTCCGCGGTGATCCGTTCGAGGACGGCGACGACCTCGTCCCGCCGCTCTCCGGCCGCCAGCCGGATCTTCCGCTGCGAGACGCCCTGCTCGGCGAAGATGAAGATCATGAAGAAGACGATCAGGAGGACCTGCGCGACCGCGCTCTGCACCAGCCCGAGCGCGCCGAGGAGGAGGGCGGCGACGCGCGGGAAGAGCGCCTTCACCTGACCGGAGATCGCGGCGAGGTCGAGGTCCCGCCAGTCGCGGCTGTGGACGTGCTCGTGCACGAGTCGCCCGATCGCCTCGATCGTCGACTCCTCGTCCGGCACGGCGAACGCCTTCGGGAGCCCGGCCTCCTCCGCCGCCTTCTCCGCCGCCTTCGCCTGGTCCGCCGCCTCGTCGATCGACTGGACGAACGCCTCGGCCCCGTCGTAGAGCTGACCGCCGACCCAGACCACGGCGACCACGAACAGCACCATCAGCCCGAACACCGTCAACCCCGAGGGAATCCTCCGCCGCTCCAGCGAGACGACCAACGGCCGCGACACGAGGCAGAGGAGGAAGGCGACGATGAGCGGCAGGAAGATGAACTTCCCGTAGTGGAGGAGGGCCCCGGTCAGCACCATCGTCAGGAGGACGGCGGGGACGCGGAGCGGGGAGGTCTCGTTCGCCATGGCGGTACTCTACGGTCCCGAAAGGAGCGACGGATGAGCGAGTTCGGCTGGAAGGGCCAGGAGGTCCGCCTCGTCCCCCTCGACGAGGAGCGGCACCTCGAGCGCTGCCTCGCGTGGATCAACGACCCGGAGGTGACGAGGTGGACCCTCTCCGGCGACTTCCCCGCGTCGCGGCCGATGCAGCGGGAGTGGCTCCTCGAGCGGTCGTCGAAGGGCGGGGATCGGGACGTGGTCTTCGCGATCGAGACGCAGGACGGCGAGCACGTCGGCAACACCGGGATCCACGCCATCGACTGGCGGAACCGCCACGCCACGACCGGGACGATGATCGGCGCCCGCGAGCGCTGGGGACAGGGGCTCGGGACGGACACGATCCGGACCCGCAGCCGCTACGCGTTCGAGGTGCTCGGCCTCCGCCTCCTGATGACCGAGGTGATGGAGCCGAACGTCGGTTCGCTCAAGGCGCTCACGAAGGCCGGCTTCGACGAGGCGGGACGCGTCCCCGGCAAGTGGTGGAAGCGCGGCGCCTGGCACGACTCGATCCTGATGGTCCAGACGGTCGACGACTGGCGCGCGTCCCGCGGCGCGTAGCCCTCGACCGGATGTTCGAGGCCACGCGCCCCGTGGTTCCGAGAACCTGCGCTCGCCTCAGAACAGCAACCTTGCCCATCGATCGCGGTACGCGTCGGCGAGCGGGGGCCTGCACTCGGAACATGGTTCGAAGCCACGCGCCCCGTGGTTCCGAGAACCTGCGCTCGCCTCAGAACAGCAACCTTGCCAATCGATCGCGGTACGCGTCGGCGAGCGGGGAGCGGATCCCGACGATCTCGAAGATCCGGAGCATCGCCTTGCGCGGGGTCTCGTCGCGCCACGACTTGTCCTCGGCGACGAGGCCGAGGAGCGTCTCGAGGGCGTCCTCGAAGAGGTTCTCGCTCGCCTTCGTCAGCGCCTCGCGGTACCGGCCGAGGCGACCGTCGGGGTCCTCCTCGTCGCTCGACGCCGCCTCCCTCAGCTCGGCGAGGCCGATCCGCCCGGAGAGCGCGACCCGCTTGGCGTCGTGCTCGCCGCCCGACTCGAGGGCGTCGACGAGTTCTCGCGCGCGGGCGAGGTCCCCGTCCCGGAGCGCGGCCTCCGCCTCGGCCAGCTCGGACGGCGCCTCCTCGGGCGGCGCGGCCGGGGCCTCGGGCAGGTGCGGCGAGAGGAACTTCTCGATCTCGTCCTTCGGCAACGCGCCGACGAAACGGTCGACCGGGCGCTGGCCGGCGAACAGGTAGACCGCGGGGATCGACTGGACCCCGAGCTGGCCCGCGACGACCGGGTTGGCGTCGACGTCGACCTT
>JAUIEL010000178.1 GCA_030428825.1 bacterium | reverse complement strand
CCAGCTCCCGGGCCCGCCCCGAGTTCGCCTGCGTCGCGCGATCGATCTCCTCGATCCCCCGCTGCATATCCTGCACGCCTCGCTCCTGCTCGGTCGCGGACGTCGCGATCGACGTGAGCACCCGCCTCCCGACGATTCGAGGGTCGGCGACCCTCACGGAGATCTCCTGGACCTTCGAAGGGAGCGCCGCCCCGGTCGAAGCGGTCGAGCTCGGTTTCATCACGACCGCCGATGGGCCCCCGACCATCGGCCTCGATCAGTTCCGGCAGTGGCGGGTCAGCAAACGCGCCGACGGCCCGTTCGTGGCGATCAACTGCTCGGCGGTCCCCGAGCCACTGCTCGAGGCGGAGCTGTTCGGACACGAGCGGGGGGCGTTCACGGGGGCCGAGCGGGCGCGGCCGGGGCGGCTCGAGGAGGCGGACGGCGGGACCGTCTTCCTGGACGAGATCGGCGACATGCCGGCGTCGATCCAGGCGAAGCTCCTCCGGGTCCTCCAGGACGGGCGGATCGTCCGGCTCGGGGCCCAGGCGCCGATCGAGGTCGACATCCGGATCGTCGCCGCGACCAACCGCGACCTCGGGGCGATGATCGAGCGCGGCGAGTTCCGGCGGGACCTCTACTTCCGGCTGAAGGTCGTCTCCCTCGAGATCCCCCCGCTCCGGGAGCGGAAGGAGGACATCCCCGCCCTGGTCGAGCAGGAGGTCCGGCGGTTCGCGGAGGAGACCGAGGGCGGCGCGCGTCGCGTCTCCCCGGCCGCGCTCGACGCGCTGCACCGATATCCGTGGCCCGGGAACGTCCGCGAGCTCCGGAACGTCGTCCGGCGCGCGCTCCTCCTCGCCGAGGGGGGAGTCGTCCGGCCGGGCGACCTCCAGTTCGAGGCGACCGCCGGTCCGGACGCCGGCGGCTCGGCCGTGAGCGGACCGTTGCCGATGGTGACGCCGTCGACCGCTCCCGCGCGTCGCTCGCCCCCCGTGGCGGACGCGCTGAACGAGCGGCAGAAGCGTCTCCTCGCCCGACTCGCCCCCGGGGAGACGATCCGGAGTCGGGAGTACTTCGAGCTGGTCGGGGTCTCGCCGCGGACGGGGCTCCGCGACCTGAACGACCTTCTCGATCGGGGCCTCCTGGTCCGCCTCGGTCGCCGGCGGGCGGCGACCTACCGGCTCGCTTCCGACGGGGACTGACCCTCACAAACACCGAACCGAACCGGCGAGCCGCGGGATTCCGGCGCCGATGCCGGAATCTGCCGGTATTGCACCGGGCCACCGACACATCCGCTGGAATCCCTTAGATATTGATCTGGAATCCGTTAGAGAACTTCCTAAGTTTGGACCTCGCGGCTGCCGAGATTGGTCCGGGAATTGTAGTACCAGAGCCAAGACATCGGTCACGTTCGCCTCCGTTGCCGGATCGAGAGGGGGAGTCGCCGAGTCTCGAAGGTGGTGCCCGATGAAGCGGATCGTGCTGTTCGTCCTCCTCCTCCTGGTCGCGGGTGGGAACGCCTCCGAGGCGGTCGCGGGAGACGGCAAGAAGAAGAAGAAGGCCGAGCCGAACGCGTCGCGCGTCGACGACGGCGGCCGGGCCGACGAGGCGCGGAAGAAGAAGGCCCGCGCGCGAAGCGGCCGGCGCGGCCGCCGGGCTCAGGCTTCGGGCGTCGGAGAGCCGATCCAGACGGGGACCGGGACGGCGGCGCCGGCGGCGCTCGATCCGTCGTCCGCGTCCTCCGCGGGCGACGAGCCCGCGGTGACGCGCGCGTCGCTTCGAGTCACCGGCAAGGTCCTGTACGGTGACGTCGTCCAGGTCCGGAAGGCGGCGGTCGTCGACGTCCAGAAGGTGTTCGCGGCGATCCCGGCGTACAAGAAGATCAAGACCGAGAACGTGCCGAAGCACAAGGCCCGCTACCACATCCTCGTCAGCCAGGCGAACCAGGAGTTCCAGGCCGCCGTCCAGGCGGTGGCGCTCCACGACGCGTTCGACCTGGTCGCCGAGAAGGGCGGGACCCAGGGAGGCGCGCCGACCGACATCACCGATCAGGTGCTCGCCCGCATCGACGGCAAGAAGTGACCGGCTGAGCATCGTGGCGGGGGCGCGCTCGGGCGGGAGCGCGCTCCGCGGAGGAGGAGAACCCTGGAGAACCACGCACGCGGTCCGTCCCGACGGATCCTCGCCCTCTCCCTGCTCCTCGTCGGCTGCGTCACCGAGCCGACCGCGCGCCACGGCGAACGCCTCCGCGAAGTGGCGGTCCGGACCGAGGGGGGCGGCGGCGTCGCCTCCCCCGCGCCGACGCCCGCGCCCCGCGAGGCGACCTACGAGCCGTACGCCGACCACGACGCCGCGCGGGCGCCGGTCTTCCCGCCGGGGCTCCTGCCGCCGGCGACGATGCGGGCGCGGGACGACTCGCTCTCCCCGTACCACCGGTTCAGCCACCAGACGATCCGCGCCAACGACGGCCGCCTGACCCGGCTGTACTACGTCCGCTCCGGGATGGGGAAGCACTTCATCCTGCTCCTCCCCGAGCACACGCCGGCCGCGGTCGACGACATCAGCCTGATCCCGGACATGGTCATCGACCCGCGGAAGAACATCAACTATCCGAAGGGTTCGCCGCTCGAGAACCTCCTCCCCGGCGTCGACAAGGTCGCCGACCTGATCATGGTGACCGGCGACGAGGAGGTCCTCCTCGAGGTCGACCAGTTCATGTCGGCCCTCCTGATCGAGACCCCGCAGATCGAGATCGAGGCGAAGGTCGTCGAGGTGAGCTTCGAGGACGGGGTCGAGTTCGGCTCGAACTTCCAGGTCCGCGAGACCGACACGAACGACCTCGGCGACACGATCAAGAAGAACGACAAGGACTCGCTCTTCCGGAAGTTCAGCTCGCCGCTCGACCCGGACGCGTTCCTGTCGAACAGCCAGGTCGGCACGCTGGCGCTCGCGTTCTTCGACGACGACCTGAAGTTCCGCGCGTTCTTCCGGGCGATCCAGAACAGCCGGAACTCCGACGTCCTGTCGGCGCCGAAGATGGCGGTCCTGAACGGCCACCGGGCGGTGATCGACACCGGCGCCCGGATCCCCGTCCAGACGCCGGTCCTCGGCGCGTCGGGCCAGCTGACCCAGGTCCAGGTGAAGTTCGAGGAGACCGGCGTCAAGCTGATCGTCACGCCGTACCTCCTCATGGACGACATGATCCAGATCGACGTGACGGCGGACGTCTCGTTCGTGTCGTCGTTCGTCGAGTCGGGGGCGTCGGGGATCCTGAACCCGGTCATCTCGCAGCGGACCGCGTCGACGGTCGTGAACGTCCGCGACGGCAAGACGTTCGGGATCGGCGGGCTGATCGCGACCGACCAGATCGAGCTCGTCACGAAGATCCCGATCCTCGGCGACATCCCGATCCTCGGGTACCTCTTCAAGACGAAGTCGGTCACCGAGCAGCAGAGCCAGGTGATCTTCTTCATCACCCCGCGCATCGTGCGGCCGTTCACGCCGCTCCTCGACCCGGGGGTCTGACGCTGCCCGAGTCGGTGGTCCAGGTCCGCGGCCTCGAGAAGTCGTACGGGGCGGAGCGGGTCCTCCGCGGCGTCGACCTCGACGTGCGCGCGGGGGATCTCTACGGGTTCCTCGGCCAGAACGGCGCCGGGAAGACGACCTCCATCAAGGTCCTGGCGCGCCTCCTCCGCGCGACCTCCGGCGAGGCGAGCCTCCTCGGCCGGGACGTGCTCCGCTCGAAGCCGCCTTCGCTCTTCCCGGACGTCGGGTTCCTCGTCGAGACGCCGAGCTTCTTCCCGCACCTCACCGGGCGCGCGAACCTCGGGCTGCACGCGCGGCTCCTCGGGCTCGAGGCGCCGGCGGCCGAGCTCGCGCGCGTGCTGGACGCGGTCGGGCTCGCCGCGGCCGGCGACCGGCGGGTCCGCCAGTACTCGCTCGGGATGACGCAGCGGCTCGGGATCGCGCAGGCGCTCCTCGGCGACCCGCGGCTGCTGGTCCTCGACGAGCCGACGAACGGGCTCGACGCGGGCGGGATCGCCGAGGTCCGAGAGCGGCTGAAGGCGGAGGCGCGCGAGCGGGGGCGGACGATCCTCCTCTCCAGCCACCTCCTGACCGAGGTCGAGGCGACGTGCAACCGGGTCGGCGTGCTCGCCGGCGGCCGGACGGTCGCGGAGGGGGACGTCGAGGCGCTGCTCGGGGCCGGGGAGACGACCCGGCTGCGCGTCTCCGACGAGGCGGCGGCGCGGCGGGTCCTCGCCGCGCGCGAACTCCCGCTCGAGCCGGACGAGCTCTCCCTGCACGGCGGCGACGAGAGGGTGGCGACGGCGATCGGCGCGCTCGCCGAGGCGGGGATCGCGGTGTACGAGGCGACGCGCGAGCGGCGGACGCTCGAGGACGTCTACCACGACCTCGTGCGGGAGGGCGGCGCGTGAGCGGCCTGATCCGCGGCACCGCGCGCGCGGCGGCGGTCGAGCTGACGAAGCTCCGGGCGCAGCGCTCGTTCGCGCTGGTGTCGCTCGCGATCCTCCTCGGGGCGAAGCTCCTCGCGCTGGTCGAGATCCGGAGCCGCGGCGCCGACGAGCTCCTCGACGACGTCGCGCTGAACGGGTTCCACCTCGCCGCGCGGTCGGCGGGGTCGGGGCTGTTCCTGTGGGCGGTCCTGATGGCGGTGCTCGCCGCCCAGTCGCTGGCGGGGGAGGCGGAGCGGGGGCAGCTCCGGATGCTCCTGGGGCGGCCGGTCTCGCGAGCGGCGCACTACCTCGGCCGGCTCGTCGCGCTCCTCGTCGCCACGACGGCGGCGGTCGCGCTCGACCTCCTCCTCTCGCTCGCGGTCGGCGGGCCGACGCTCGGCTTCTCCGACGTGGCGGACGTCCAGCTCCAGGGGGAGGCGTTCTCGGCCGCGTCCCTCCGCGTCGACCTCCTGCTCGCGTCCCTCCGGACCGACCTCGCGCTCTTCGCCACCGCCGCCGTCGCCCTGGCGGTCTCGGCCGTGGCGCGGCAGGCGACGACGGCGATCGTCTCGGGGCTGGCCGTCCTCGCGGGCGGGGCGGGGGTCGCGTTCGTGCTCGGGGGGCCGGTCGACCGGTTCGTCTTCACGACCTGGATCGTCCGCCCGTTCGACGTGCTCGAGCGGCTGACCGCCGGGACGTCCGTGTATCGTGCGCCGGGCGACGCGGTCCTCTCGGTCGGCGTCCCGCTCGCGACGGCGGTCGTCGCGACGCTCGTCGGCCTCGCCGTCTTCACGCGGCGGGACGTCTCGGGATAGCGGCCCATGCTCGGCGTCTTCTGGCGCTTCCTCCTGCTCGGGCTGACGAGCTTCGGCGGGCCGGCGGCGCACATCGGCTACTTCCGGACCGCGTTCGTCGAGCGGCTGGGATGGCTCGACGACGCGGCGTTCGCGCGGATCCTCGCCCTGTCGCAGTTCCTCCCCGGACCGGCGTCGAGCCAGGTCGGCTTCGCGATCGGCCTGCGCCGGGCCGGACTCGTCGGCGGCGTCGCCGCGTTCGTCGGGTTCACCGCGCCCTCGTTCGTCCTGCTCGTCCTGCTTTCGGTCGCCGGGAGCCGGCTGTCGGAGCACGCGGGGTTCCTCGGCGTCGTCCACGGGCTGAAGCTCCTCGCCGTCGTCGTCGTGGCCGACGCGACGTGGAAGATGGCGGGGCGGTTCTGCCGGACGAGGACGACGGCGGCGCTCGGCGTCCTCACCGCGGCGGCCCTCCTGGTCGCGCCGGGGCTCGCGGCGCAGTTCGGCGCGCTCGTGGTGGCGGCGCTCGTCGGGGCGGCGGCCGGACTCGGGGGCGGGGGCGGCGGCGCGGACGGCGCGTCGCGCGACGGGAGGGCGCGCGCGGCGCCGCTCCTCCTGTTCGCGGCGCTCTTCGTCGGACTTCCGCTCGCCGCCTCGCTCGCCCCGGAGGTCCGCCGGTTCGGCGACTTCTTCCAGGCCGGCAGCCTCGTCTTCGGGGGCGGCCACGTCGTCCTCCCGCTCCTCCAGAACGTCCTCGGCGAGACCGTCCCGACCGACCGGTTCCTGACCGGCTACGCGGCGGCGCAGGCGATCCCCGGGCCGATGTTCTCGCTCGCCGGCTTCCTCGGGGCCGAGCTGTCGCCCGGCACCCCGTGGGTCGGCGCCGCGGTCGCGACGCTCGGCATCTTCCTCCCCGGGTTCCTGCTGGTGGTCGGGCTGCATGGCGCGTGGGACCGCCGCGCCCCGCGTCGCCGGCGCGGCGGCCGGCCTGAACGCGTCGGTGGTCGGCCTGCTCCTCGCCGCTCTCTACCGCCCGATCTTCACCAGCGCCGTCGGCGGCCCGGTCGACATGGCGGTCGTCGTCGCCGCCGCGTTCCTGCTGATGCGGCTCCGGGCGCCGGTCCTCGTCGTCGTCCTGCTCTGCGCGGCGTACGGGTGGGGGACGGCCTGAGGCGCCCGGCTCACTTCTCGTCGGCGAGCGGGAACCGGTTCGGGCCGCCCGCGGCGAGCTCGACGTCCAGGGTGCGGCGGATCCAGCGGGGGCGCGTCTCGCGGTCGGCCGCCTCGAGCCGGACCTCGAGCCTCGTCTTCCCGACCGGGAGCGCGTCGAGGAGGAGCGCGCCGTCGGAGTGGCGGCGGACCCGGGGCCGGCCGGGTTCTCCGCCCTCGGGCGTCGCCTCGATCTCCTCGATCGTCCACGTCCCGTCGGGAGGGTCGAGCACGGCGATCGTCGACTCGACGAGCGGGAGCGTCACCGGCCCGTTCGCGCCGGGGCCGACGCGGTAGAGGCGCGGCGCGGCCACGAGCCCGGGGGCGCTCGCGGAGAGCCGGTATCCGCCGGACGGCAGGTCGACGAACCGGAACGTTCCCGCGGCGTCGGTCATCCGTTCGTCCTCGATCGTGCGGTCGCCGTCGCCGCCGATCAGCCGGACGACGGCGGGCCCGTCGGAGAGGCCGCCGACGACGCCGGAGACGCTGGAGGTCCGGACGAGGACGTCGCGCTCGACGTGCGACCCCGCGAGGATCGTCGTCGGCACGACCTCCCCCAGCGGCCGGCCGTCGCGCCGGACGTGCAGCGCGTAGGCGCCCGCGGGGAGGATCGGGAAGCGGTACGTCCCGCCGGGCGCGGTCGACACCTCGAGCGACCGATTCGTCCCTCGGTTCGAGAGGCGGACGACGGCGCCGTCCGCCGGGAGGTCGTCGACGAACACCCGGCCGCGCAGCGTCCCGTGCGATCGCCGGAGGTCGAGGTCGAGGCGGGTCTCCCCGCGCGGGATCACCTCGCGGCCCGGGGCGAGCGACGCGCACGCCGCCAGGTGGACGCGGTACGACCCCGACGGGAGGGCGCGGGCGACGTACTCCCCCTTCCCGTCCGTCCGGGTCCGCGTGACGAACGCCTCGCTCGATCGGAAGAACGGGTTCGGCCCGTGGACGATCAGTCCGAGGTCGACCGCCGGCCGTCCGTCGAACCCGGTCACCGTCCCGACGATGAGGTTCTCCGGTTCGAGCACGAGGAGCGCGTCCCGCAGCTTCCCGGTCGAGCCGCGGGCGTACCCCGCCGCCGTCGCGACCAGCGCGCCGCCGTCCGCGGCCCGCGCGAGGAGGAACCGCCCGTCCGCGCGCGAGACGCCGGACGCGACCGCGCGCCCCTCCCCGTCGACGTGGACGACCGTCGCCCCCCGGATCGGCGCGCCGCCGACCTCCACCACCTGACCGAGGATCGCCGGCGCCGGCGTCAGCTCGAGCGTGATCGGCCCGACGTCCCGGAGCCCGTCGACGACGAGCGGCTCGTCCGGTGTCGCGGGGACGTGCAGCGGGGCGTCGACGAGGAGGTCCGCCTCGCCGGCGCCGAAGATCGGGAAGGCGTACGTCGCTCCCCCGACCCGGAGCATCGACAGGAGCTCCCCGTCGAACCACGCCGACCGCGACGGGCGCCCGACGCCGGTCGAGCGCGAGTCGACGAACCAGCGCGCGCGCGACGGCTCGAGCGCGTTCCCGGTGCCGGCCTGCACGACCTTCACCAGGAGGCGGGGCACGGTCTCCAGCGTGACGGTGACCGGCCGTCCCGGGCGGACGTCCTCGAGCCGGACCGACGGCGCGCTCGGATGGACGACCTCGAGCTCTGCCGTCGACTCCGGCGGGACGCCGGTGACCGCGAACCGCCCGTCGGCGGCGGTCCGGACGACGGACTCGACCGGCCGTCGCCGCGCGCCGCCCGTCTCGAACCGGGCCGTCACGAAGGCGCCGGCGACCGGCGCGCCGCCGCGGTCGAGCACCGCGCCCGCGATCTCGACGCCGATCGGGAGGAGCAGCCGCACCCCCTCGACGCGGTCGTTCGTCCGGACGGTCACGACCTCCGTCGGCGCGAGGTCGGACCACTCCCCCGGTCGTCGCGCGCGGAGGGCGACGACGCCGTTCCGGAGGCCGCCGACCTCGAACGCGCCCTCCTCGTCGCTCTCCGCCGCGACGTCCTCGCCGAGCAGGACCTCGGCGTCGGGGACGGCGCGCCCGTGCTCGTCGACGACCCGGCCGGCGAGCGCGCCTCCCCGGCGGAGGTCGATCCGCCCGAGGTCGCGCACCTCCTCGGGGGCGGGGAAGACGCGCGGGACCTCGAACGGCACGTATCCGTCCGCGACGACGCGGACCGACGTCCAGCGGTTCGGCGACACACCCTCGACGCGGAAGCGCCCGTCGGCGTCGGTCCGGACGACGTGCGTCGGGGCGGCGTCCGCGACCGACGAGAGGACGCCGCCGGGGCGCCGGCGGGAGGCGGAGTCGAAGTCGAGCCCGCGCAGCGTGTCCTCGGCGAACCGCTCCTCGAACGCGCCGTCCGCCTCCCGCACCTCGACCGTCGCCCCCGCGAACGGCCCGGTCCGGTTCCACCCCCGACCGAGGTCGTACACGACCCCGACCAGCGCCGCGTCGGTGACGCCCGCGACCGTCGGCTCGTCGCGGGGAGGCTCCGCCTTCGTCGCCGCGGCCGCCGGCGCCGCGTCGCTCGCGCGCGCGGCCGGGGCGGGCCGGCTCGGCGCCGCACCGCCCGCCGAGAGCTCGTCCGCGAGCTCCTCGGCCCCGGCCTCGTCCGTCGGCGTGGTCGACTCGTCCGCGCCCGATCCGACCATCAGCGCGGTCGCGATCGACGCGAGCACGACGAAGAGGACGAGGATGATCGTTCGGGGCACGTCGCTTCTCCCTTTCGGTGGGCCGGGCGACCGAGCGGAGGGGACCGGTCACGAGCGCTCCCGAGACGGAGACGATCCGAACGGTCCGGTCTTCCCCTCCATCCTCGCGGATTCCCGGCGCCGGTCCACGGCCGCTCCCCGACCGATTCGAGCGCGGTCGGGTCGCCGGCCGCGAGGGAGGAGGGGGGCGGGCGTCCGGCGCGCCCGTCGGACGATCCGGATCTCCGCCTCCCGCTCCCGGCGCCGCGTCCGTAGGATCCCTCTCACGATCATGGGCATGCTCGAATGGATCGCGAGGAAGCGGGACGGCGGACGGCTCGAGCCGGACGAGGTCCGGGCGTTGGTGGAGGGGGTGACCCGGGGGGAGATCCCGGAGTACCAGGCCGCCGCGTGGCTGATGGCCGTCTTCTTCCGGGGGATGGACTCGGCGGAGACCGCGTCGCTGACCGACGCGATGATCCGCTCCGGGCGGACGCTCGACCTCTCGGACCTCCGCGCGGTCGCCGTCGACAAGCACTCGACCGGCGGCGTCGGCGACAAGATCTCGCTCGTCCTCGCGCCGGCGGTCGCGGCGTGCGGGGGGAAGGTCCCGATGATCTCGGGGCGGGCGCTCGGCCACACCGGCGGGACGCTCGACAAGCTCGAGTCGATCCCCGGCTTCGACACCGGGCTGTCGCTCGAGGCGCTGAAGCGACAGGTCCGGGAGCTCGGGTTCGCGTTCGGCGCGGCGACCGAGGATCTCGCGCCGGCCGACCGGCTCCTCTACCGGCTGCGCGACGCGACGTGCACCGTCGAGTCGATCCCGCTCATCACGTCGTCGATCCTCTCGAAGAAGGCGGCGGAGGGGATCGGCGGCCTCGTCCTCGACGTGAAGACCGGGTCCGGCGCGTTCCTCGACGATCCGCGCGCGGCGCGCCTCCTCGCGGACGCGATGGTGCAGACCGGCGAGCGGCTCGGCGTCCGGACGGTCGCGCTCCTGACCGACATGGGACAGCCGCTCGGGCGCGCGGTCGGGAACGCGCTCGAGGTGGAGGAGGTGATCGAGGCGCTCTCCGGACGCGGGCCGGCCGACGTCGTCGAGCTGACCCTCGCGCTCGGCGCCGAGATGCTGGTCCTCGCCGGCTTGGCGGACGACGTGCCGACGGCCCGCGCGCGTCTGGCGCGGGCGCTCGCGGACGGCTCGGCGAAGGCCGCGTTCCGGGCCGCGGTCGAGCGGCAGGGGGGCGACCCCGCGGTCGTCGACGATCCGGCGCGGCTCCCCCGGGCGAAGGAGCGCGCCGAGGTGCCGGCGCCGCGCGCGGGGGTGGTCGCGGCGATCGACGCCAAGGCGGTCGGCCTCGCCTCGCACGGCCTCGGCGCGGGGCGCGCGACGATGGAGGACGCGATCGATCCGGCGGCCGGGATCGTCTGCCGGAGGAAGATCGGCGAGACCGTCGACGCGGGAGAGCCGCTCGTCGAGTGTCGTTTCTCGGACCGGTCGCGGTTCGACGCGGTCGAGGGCGCGCTCCGCGCCGCGTTCGTGATCGCGGACGAGGCGCTG